>DATLWH010000808.1:0-8220 GCA_035576505.1 Thermoanaerobaculia bacterium
AAGGCGCTCGCACCCCTGGCTATCTTCTTTGAGCGGCTATCGCGGCGCCTTGCCGGCGCTTTAAGTTAGCGCGTATGGACATCTTGCCCGCCGTGCTCGCGCTGTCTGAGCACCTCGCTCCCTCGCCGGCGAGACGCCAGCGCTCCGGCCGGCCACGGCGTATCATGTCTGGCCGTAAACCCATGCGCCGCATCGTTCTTGCCGCTGCCCTCGCCATTGCCCTCATCGGGGCGCGGCAGCGCGCTGTACTCCATCCTCCGCCGCCGCAGGTCACGGGCGGGCCGACCTTCAGCAACGAAGTCGTGCGCATCTTCCAGAACCGCTGTCAAACCTGCCATCACCCCAACGACATCGCACCGTTCTCGCTCATGACCTACGCCGACTCGGCGCCGCATGCTGATGCCATCAAGTTCATGACGCAGACCCGGCAGATGCCGCCGTGGAAACCGACGCCCGCCTGCGGCGACTTCGCCGACCCGCGCGTGCTCGGGCAGGACGAGATCGACCTCATCGCCAAGTGGGTCGACAACGGCGCGCCCGAGGGGAACGTCGCCGATCTTCCGCCGATGAAGAGCTTCGACGGCGGCTGGGCCCTCGGGCAGCCCGATCTCGTCCTCTCGTATGACCAGGCCTACAAACCGCCGGTCACCGGCGATACCTACCGCTGCTTCCCGATGCCGACCAACCTCCCGGCAGATACCTACGTCTCGGCCATCGACATCAAGCCCGGCGACCGGCAGACGGTCCACCACGTAATCGCCTACATCGACACCACCGGCGACTCGCAGAAGCTCGATGCCGCCGATCCCGACCCCGGCTACCAATGTTTCGGCGGCCCCGGCTTCACGATCTCGAACCTCGGCGCGTCGTCGCTGGGTGGGTGGGCGCCGGGGGCGCGTCCGGTGATGCTGCCGGACAATGTCGCGCTCTCGCTTCCGGCACAGTCACGCGTCGTCCTTCAGGTTCACTACCACCCTCACGGCATCACCACCGCCCCCGATCAGAGCCAGATCGGAATCTACTTCGCCAAGCGGAAGCCGGATCAACTCATCTACATCCTGCCGCTGATCAACCAGTCGTTCACCATTCCTCCCAACGATTCGAACTACAAGGTCACGGCGTCGGCCACCGCGAGCTGGCCGGTCCACCTCTACCTCATCGCGCCGCACATGCACCTCCTCGGCCGGACGATGAACGTGAAGGCGACCCTGCCGGACGGAACGTCGAAGTGTCTGATCAACATCGACGACTGGGATTTCAACTGGCAGGGGATGTACCGATTCAACGATCCGGTCGCGATTCCCTTCGGATCGAAGCTGGCGCTCGAAGCGTTCTACGACAACTCGTCGGGCAACTGGCGCAACCCGAATGTGCCGCCCAAAGCCGTCTCCTGGGGCGAGCAGACCACCGATGAGATGTGCATCGGCTTCCTCGGCGTCACGCTCGACGGCATCACCACCGGCCAGGCCCTCCCCCGTACGCGCGTATTCGATCAGTAGAAGTAGTTACGGGCGTACACTTCTCCATCCCCATGCCGTCCGATCGCGAGAGCGTTCTGCGTTTCGATCTCGCCGTGCAGAAGAGCCATGCGCTCGTCTACACCGCGGCGATCCTTACGGTATTGGCCGCACATGCGCTCGGCGTGTTCGTTCTCAACATGAAGGTCGGCATCGCCGTCGTGCTGGTTTTCTTACTGTGCTCCATTGTGACCTACGCGCTTTTCCTCCGAGGAATGGACCGGCGCATCCTCAACCCGATCTGGATCGTCACCGACATCATCCTGGTCACCCTCGTCGTCTATGCCACGGGCGGCGTGGCCAGCCCCTGGTTCATCTGGTATCTCACCACCGCCGCCTCGACGGCGTTTGCGGTCGGCAAGAGAGCCTCGTATCTGGTCAGCGTCGCCAACGTGGTCGCCTACATCACGGTGCTCGTGATCATGGGAGAGGCCACCTTCGTCAACGACGTGATGCTCCTCGCCTTCACGCGGATGCTCTTCCTCTCCGGCGCCTCGTTCTTCTTTCTGGCCGGCATCGCCAATCTGCAGCAGAAGCGGCTGCTCATCCGCGAGCTCGAAAACGAGAGGGCGCTCGAGCTGGCAGAGCAGAAGCGCCTCGCCGAAGAGCTGCAGGCGCGCGGGGAGGAGCTGGAAGAGGCCAGCCGCCGCATCCAGGAAGCCGACCGGCTCAAGAGTCAGTTCCTGGCCAATATGAGCCACGAGCTCAGAACGCCGATGAACTCCATCATCGGCTTCTCCGAGATCCTGATCGACCGGCTCACGGGCACGCTCGACGCGAAGCACGTCAGCTTCCTCAACCACATCCTCACCTCCGGCCAGCACCTTCTCGGCATCATCAACGACATCCTCGACCTCTCCAAGATCGAGGCCGGCAAGATGGAGATCTACGCCGAGAAGTTCGCCGTCAGACCGGTCATCGAGAGCGTCTGCACGGTCATGCGCGGGATGGGAGGTACGAAGGTACCCACCTTCGTCATCGAGACCGATTCGACCCTTCCGCCGCTCGAGACCGACCTCGCCAAGTTCAAGCAGATCCTCTACAACCTGCTGTCGAACGCCATGAAGTTTTCGCCGCCGGAGTTGCCGATCGTCATCAGCGCCATGCACCTCGGCAACGCACCGGACGACGGCACGATCACCCTCTCCGTGCGCGATCAGGGCATCGGCATCGAGCCGAAAGACCACGATGTGATCTTCGAGGAGTTCCGGCAGATCGACGGCACGGCGCGGCGCGAGTTCGGCGGCACCGGGCTCGGGCTGGCCCTGGTGAAGAAGTTCGTGCAGCTTCAGGGCGGCTGGGTGCGCGTCGACAGCGCCCCCGGCAAGGGAAGCACCTTCTCCTTCACGCTGCCCGTGCGCTCGGGCGCCGCGGTCGTGAGCCGCATCCCCGAGGTCGTGCCGGCCGAGCAGCGCGCCGAACGCGTGCTGGTCGTGGAAGACGATGCACACGCCTACGAACTGATCTCCACGGCGCTCGGCTCAGCGGGCTATGTCTCGATACGGGCCCGCCACGGCGACGAAGCGATCCGCCTGGCGCGGGAAACACAGCCCATCGCCGTCACTCTCGATCTCGTCCTCCCCGGCGTCGACGGCTGGGAAGTGCTCAAGACGCTGAAGAGCGACGCGGCGACGTGCAATATCCCGGTCGTGATCATCTCCCGCGTCGACGAGCGCGAGCTCGGCGTAGCGCTCGGCGCCGACGACTATTTCGTCAAGCCGGTCGACCGCGACCGCCTGCTCGGCCGCGTCCGCCAGCTCACGGCCACGGACCAATCGAAGACCCGCCTGCTTCTCATCGACGACGACACCTCGCTCCACGAGCTCCTCGACGAAGAGCTGACGCGCCTCGGCTACACGATCGAGAGCGCCTTCAACGGCGAGACCGGCTTCGCCGCCGCAAAAGAGAACGCCCCCGACGTCATCATCCTCGACCTGATGATGCCCGGCCTGAGCGGCTTCGAAGTGGCCGGCATGCTGAAAGACAACCCCTCCACCGCCCGCATCCCCATCCTCGTCCTGACCTCGAAGGAGATCTCCCCCGACGACCGCCGCGAGCTGCAGTCGAAAGTGGCCGCCTGCGTACAGAAGGGAACGAGCGCCAGGGACCAGCTCGTGGCGGAGATCCGGAGACTACGGCGGGTCAGCGCGTAGGCGGCCGGAGCGCTGGCGTCTCGCCGGCTGGCCCGGAGGCGTCTCGCCGCCGCGGTTACGAGCAAATGTTCGGAGTCTTGCCGGGTCGGCGGCGCCGCCAACTCCGGGGCCGGCCCCACGCCGGCCCCGGTCTACTGCGCTGCTCAACCTACCGGCAGCTTCGGTTCCATCTCGACGGTCGTGCCGCCGACCGCCAGGTCCTTGCCAGCCTTGAAGGCCGCGCTCACTTCATCAAGGGTTCCGATGAAGACGCGAAGCACGGCGCGCCAGGCCGGGGGGATCAACGGGATGGCCGCCAGGCCGAGGAGGATCGGGCGTACCGCGGCGAAGACCGTGGTCAGCCGCTGCACCTTGTCGGTTGGCGTCTGCACCGCGCCTTCCGCTGTGAATGATGCCGCGTCGAACGTCTTGACCTGCTCGTTGATGCGCCCGAAGGTCGGGGTGTTGCCGATGTGTTCGTAACCAGTGCTCATGATGAATCTCTGCTTTCTGCCGCGCATGGCGCGGCGGTTATGGGTTGATGGAAGAGAAAGAAACGGACTAATTGACCAGATCCTCGGGCTCATCGTCGTGATCAGCGATGAACCCCTCCGGACGCTCCGTGAGCGACGACGGGACCGGCAGTCCCACCCTCTCCCACGCCCGGGCGATGGCGGCCTGCACTCCGCCGCCGAGTGAGTAGATCTCGCCGGCGACGATCACCGTGGCATTGGCGAAATCCTGGAAACCGCTTGTCGGCGTCAGCTTCGTCGTCAGCACGACGAACCAGATCTTGCCGGCCACAAGCCACGAATAGCGGCCCAGAGACATCGCGGCGAGGTAGAAGGCGTGGTTCGGGATCCCCGAGTTGATGTGCACGCCCCCGTTGTCGTCGGTGGTCCGGACGTAATCGCGCATGTGCGCCGGCTGCGGGTCCTTGCCGAGGATCGGATCGTCGTACGCGGTGCCAGGCGCTTTCATCGAGCGAATGGCTCTGCCGCGTACCTCGGGCCCGTACAGACCCTCGCCGATGAGCCAGTTCGAATCCAGCACGGTCTGGTTCAGCCAGCGTTGCTTGACCATGATCCCGACCACGTCGGACATGGACTCGTTCAGCGCGCCAGACTCTCCGATGTACTCGAGGGCTGCCGTGTACTGCGTCACGCCGTGCATCAGCTCGTGGCCGATGACATCCTTGGCGGCGGTGAAACGGGTGAACAGCGTCCCGTCACCATCGCCGTAAACCATCTGCCGTCCGTCCCACAGGGCGTTGTCGAACTGCGAGCCATAGTGGACGGACGAGTCGAGACGCATTCCTCGGCCGTCGATCGAGTTACGGTTGAAAACGTTGGCGAGAAAGTCATACGTGGCGCCGGCGCCGTCGAAGGCCTCTCTGGCCGCGATGTCGGAGCTCGTACGCCCGTGTTCGCTCATGACGAGCTTTCCGGGGAGGACGCGCCGTCCTGCGCAGTCATAGACGTTGCGCTGTTTCTGCTGGGGCACCGTGGCCGAGGGGGTGTCGACGCGAAAGGCGGCGGCGCGCTCCTGGGTCAGGTACTTCGTGTGTTCGAGTGTGGAGGCGACGCGTTTGCGCTGCTCCGCGTCACCGTGCTGAGCCATGTGCTGCTGCATGTGCGGCGGGATGACAGAGCATGAGTGTTGCGTTAAGGTATTCAAGGCATTTTCTCCTTACTTAGCCGTTGGGGGTTGATGTCGAAAGGCACGGCCGCGCGCAAACGCGGCCGTGCGCACATTTACGAGTTATTTGGTCTGTCCACCTCCCTTCGCGCCCTCGACGGCGGTGGCAACGGGCGTTGCAGGCGGAGTGGCTGGCGGCTTGGCCCTTGACTTCCTCGCGGGCCGTTTGCGATTCAGCTCGGCCTTGAGGTTGGCCACGTGCACCGCAAGGTGGGTGTTGTTGGTGTCCTTCACCAGACGTTTGGCGATGTTGTAGATCGCCAGCGCACCACGTCCGGCTTTCACCTCTTTGGCCTTCATCATCAGCTCGAGGCGGTTTGTCAGGCTCTTGAGCTGATCGACGAGCGGCTGGAAGGCCTCAGAGAACTGTCCCGAGTCACGGGTCTGCTCGACGTCGAGCTGCTTGACTCCGGTCAGCTCGTCGCTTGCTTCCACTGCCGTCACCGTCATCGAGATGAATTTGGGCGTGACAAGCCGGCGCGACCTCTTGCCGAGCGCCGACAGATCGTCGTGGTAGCCCGGGATCTGTTCGACGGACTGGTTGACCGAGGCGCCCAGTTGTGCCGCGATCTGTTGATAAAACGTGGTGGTCGGGGACGATGGCGCCTGCGGGTCGGCCGCCTGCGCATTCGTACTGACTGCTGCTTTCGTACTGTTCATGCGATTCTCCTTTCGGTAGGCAGACCGCTGGCACCACGCGCGCTGGCGGTTCTGCTGGGTTACCTGTTCGAGCCCTCCGGGATGGCTTCAACAGGCGAATCGGCACTTCGTCGACGTTGCCGAGATACTGAACCGGTACGCATACGAAACTAAGGTCCCCTTCCGGGACAGTCAAGCGATTCCGCCTGTTACAGTTTTGGGTCGCAAACTGTAACAACCAGACCGCGCGACACTCCCTTGCCCTCTAGTTGGACGATCGAGGACACAGAAGGGTTTCTCGGGGGTTGCCAGAACGTAACGTCACGGAGCGGCGGGCCATGTGGCGCCTCGGAGCCAGCAGCACCGGTACTGGGGTCGCGCGTGAGAACCGTCTCGATAGCTTCAGGAGCCGGCATGCGAGGTCCAACGATCGACGTGCGCGAAAGAAAAAGCAGCATGCGAGGTGCTCGGGACACCTCCCGCTGTGGAAAAGACATCTCTCGCTGTGGATAACTCAGCGTGCGCGGTGTTTGGAACACCTCGCGCTGTGGAAAAGACACCTCTCGCTGTGGATAACTCAGCATGCGCGGTGCTCGGAACACCTCGCGTGGTGTTAAACCCATCGTGCATGGTGTTCAGAGCACCGTGCGAGGTGCCAAACCCATCGTGTACGGTGTTCAGAGCACCGCGCGCGGTGCCAAACCCAGCGCCCGAGGTGTCGAAGGCAGAACGGACGCGGTCAACGTCTCCGCGCGTGGTCCCGACTGACGCGATGACCGCCGGTATCGTTGCGCGCGCGAAGCATCCCGAAGCGAGACCGGTTCGCGGCGAAGCACGCACGCTTCCTCGGAAACGACGAGCGCATCATCCTGCTGCGTCGCCGCTGCGAAACCCCGCGACGATGTCAAGAAATCAGGACCACAGAGGCGCAGAGAACACGGAGAACTTCTCTGCGATCTCTGTGTCTCCGTGGTGAGATCTACTTCACCCAACCGACAACGCGCCGCGAAGCGGCCGCGGTTCAATACGGCCAGGACAGCCCGGAAGCAGACCCCGGGATGACCGACGCCAGCCACTCCGACTGCGCTGACACCAGATCGCGCAGCTCTGCCGACAGCACCGCATCGACCGACTTCCCGTCCCGCGCCGCCAGCTTCTCCAGCGCCACCACCTCCAGCCGCGGGATGCGCACCTCCAGATCGCAGAGCCTGAGCAGCTCCGGAATCGCCTCCGCCGCTTCGGCGGGGTTGTAGGTGGGGTGGGGGTGGAGGAAGAGGTTGCGGATCTGGGTGGTGGTGGTTCGGTGAAGAGGTGTGCGGCAACATCGCTGGTGGTGAGTACCGGAACACCTCCGGATAACCCGAGTGTTATATACTTTCGACATCTACTCCCCGTTGGATCAGCCCTCTGGGCCTCTGGCGGGGTTTTGTATTTAGGGGGCAGGTTGGACCTTCGTTCGCACGGCAGGAAGAGAACGCGGCATGCCTGCTGAGCCGGCCACCAAGCGCGCCATCGCTTTCGTCGATGGGCAGAATCTCTTCTACGCGGTCAAGTCTGCCTTCGGTTACTCCTATCCGAACTACGACATCCCGGCGCTGATCGCGGCGGTCTTCGGCCGTCAGGGATGGCTGGTATCCGGGATTCGTTTCTACACCGGAATCCCAAGCGCGGGCGACGACTCCTTCTGGAATCATTTCTGGAACGCGAAGCTCGCGGTCATGGGCACGAGGGGCGTCGTCACGTTCGCACGCAACCCCCGCTATCGCAATCAGACAGTTCGGCTTCCCGACGGTACGAGCACGACGGTTCTGGTAGGACAGGAAAAGGGCGTCGATGTCCGGCTGGCGCTCGACGTCGTGCGGCTGGCTCGTGAGGAGGCTTATGACGTGGCTGTCCTCTTCAGCCAGGATCAGGATCTATCCGAAGTCGCCGACGAGGTAAGGGCGATCTCGATCGCGCAGCAGCGATGGATCAAGGTGGCCTGCGCCTATCCCGTCAGCCCGGCGTACGCCAACGCGCGCGGGGTGAACAAGACTGATTGGGAAAGGTTTGATCGAGCGCGCCTTCCCGTCAAATCGCACCCAGACTGCCGGGATGAGTGTGCCGTCATCTAGAGCCGTTCCGTCGACTTGCAATCCTTTATGCTCGTGCGGCAAACGGGTCTACCCGGGCAGACCTCAGAGGAGATGACGCATGGCGACCGAGCAGACACTCTGGGGCATACACGCCGGGCG
>DATLWH010000809.1:0-5321 GCA_035576505.1 Thermoanaerobaculia bacterium
GCGTCATCGCCGACGAGCGCGCGATCATGCCCGAGAACCCGACCGGCGACGCCGTACCGGTCGACGGGTCCTCCTCCGCCGGGCGAACGATGATCACGTAGGCCACGTTCGGATCGCAGATACCCTGGCTGTCGTGCTCGAGCGGCGCGGCGCTGCAGGAAACGAGGCGCGTCGTTCCATCGGCCAGGGCCATCGACGCGCGCCATCCTTCACGGCGCTCGCCAAGCTCCAGAGCATGCCGCAGCGCGCCATCGGCGGCGAATAGCTCCACACCGAGAAGCTCGGCAACGGGGTGGCCGATGAGCGCTCGGGCCGCATCCATCCCCAGAATCTCACCGAGCAGCGTCGAGGTGTGAACGACGCGAAACTCCCGGTCGAGGCAGATCAGCATGCGGCCGAACGACCCCATGACGGCGCTGACCGCCAGCAGGGCGGAGGCGCTTTCTTCGCGATCGCACGCGAGAGGTTCTTCGGACATCGCGGATCAGCATCGATCGAGGGATGAACAGCACACGATGATGGCCGTCGCATGGGCTGGTGATGGTGATCACGGGAGGTTGCTGGTGCGGCCACTATCCCGAGGAAGGTGTAGCGATATCCCCGGGATAGTGCCCGGGTACCTTGACGAGGGGTTCGCAGCACCCCGCGGCTACTCTCGTTCCATCTCAAAGCGGGTTCCGCTGCCTCCCGGGAGGTGTCACGACTATCCCGAGGATAGGCGCGCGCTATCCCTGGGAGGTGTTCTGACTATCCCCGTGCGGTGCGCGTGCTATCCCCGAGCTGGTACACGCCCCTCTCGAGGATAGGCTCGAGGGGTCCCGGGGATAGTCGCATGACCGCTCGTGGCTCCTTGCGCGGTATCCCTCGGGTGGTGACGGCCTATCTCGAGGATAGGTTGCTCCCCTGTCGCGGATAGGTGACCGGCTGTCCGGGGATAGTCGTCAATCCGGCCGAGGGTGGTACGACCTATCGCGGGGTGGTACGGGCCTTCCTGACGGTTGTGAAGCGCTTATCGGGGATTGTCGGCGCCATCCACGAGGGTCTCGTCCGGCTACAATGAGGCCATGCCTGAGTCGGAAGTCGAGATGGACAAGATGCACGAAGCCATTCACGAGGAGTTGGAGCGTGAAGGCGGCAGCTTGCTGAAACAGATCGCGCTCACGACGGCGATCATGGCAGCCTTCGCTGCCGTGGCAGCGCTTCGCGCCGGTGCGACCGTGAATGAAGCGTTGCTCCTCAAGACCGAGGCGACGCAGCTCCAGGCGCAGGCCTCCGACCAGTGGGCCTACTACCAGGCCAAAGGGATCAAGGCCGTCACGCTCGACAGCACCGCCGCGTCGTGGAACGCCGCTGGAAAATCGGTGCCGCCCGACGTCGTTACCAACCGGAAGCGTTACGCGGATGAACAGACCGCCATTTCAGCCGCGGCACGCGAGAAGGAACACGAGCGGGATGAGCGCAACGCGGAGTCGGAGCACCTGCTGCACCAGCATCACCGCTTCGCGAATAGCGTGGCGCTGTTGCAGGTGGCCATCGCGCTGGGCGCGGTGGCCGCCTTGACCAGAATTCGCCTCGTGTGGGCTGGCTCGTCGCTGGTCGGCCTTGCCGGCATCGCGTTTTTCGTCGCGGCCCTCCTTGCGTGATTCGAAGATGACGAACCGCGACGACACACCGAAAAAGAAAAAGAAGAAGAAGCGAGGTCTGCTCCACCGGTTCCTGCGCGTCCTCGGCCCGGGTCTCATCACGGGGGCCGCCGACGACGATCCCTCGGGGATTGCTACGTACTCCATCGCCGGCGCGCAACTCGGCACACAGATGCTCTGGACGGCGTTCATCACGTGGCCCCTGATGGCAGCGGTGCAGATGATGTGCGCCCGGATCGGGATGGTCTCAGGCTATGGGCTGGCCGAAGCGCTTCGCGAGAAGTTCCCCCGGCCGCTGGTGGCCTTCGCCACGATGGCCCTGCTGGCCGCGAACACGGTCAACATCGGAGCGGACCTCTCCGGCATGGCCGATGCGGGACAGATGCTGACGGGCATCAATTCGCATCTTTTCGTCATCGTCTTCGGTGTCGGAATCAGCGCGGCCACCGTGTGGCTTCGCTATTCGCAGATCGCCAACACGCTGAAGTGGCTGGCGCTCTTTCTCTTCGCCTATGTGTTCACGGCCTTCCTCCTGCGCCCCGATTGGCTGCCGATTCTCCATGACACGGTGCGGCCGACGATGCTTCATGGAAAGACGGCCTGGTCGACTCTGGTGGCCATCCTGGGTACGACGATCAGTCCCTACCTCTTCTTCTGGCAGGCATCGCAGGAAGTCGAGGAGGAGAAGATGATCGGCCGGAAGCTGACCATCGAGCGCATCGGAGCCTCGGACACAGAGATCATCGACCGCAAGATCGATGTCGGCGTGGGAACGTTCTTCTCGAACGCCGTGATGTTCTTCATCATCGTGACGACGGCGCTGACTCTGCACAAGCACGGGATCACGAATATCGCGACCACGCGGCAGGCCGCCGAGGCCCTTCGCCCCCTGGCGGGCGACGGCTGCTTTCTTCTGTTCACGGCGGGTCTCATCGGCACGGGCCTCTTGGCCATCCCGACGCTGTCCGGGTCGGCGGCCTACGCTCTCGCGGAGACTTTCGGCTGGCGTCAGGGTCTCGATGAGAAGATCGACAAAGCGCGTGCCTTCTACGCGGTGGTGCTGCTCTCCGTCGCAATCGCCATCGCTCTCGACTTCGCGAAGGTCAATGCGGTGAGCGCCCTCTACTGGAGCGCGGTCATCAACGGCCTTCTGGCACCGTTTCTCCTGCTCGGCATCCTGGCCGTCGCCACCGATTCGAAGATCATGCACGGGCAACCGAGCTCCCGCGTGGGCCGGATCACCGTTGCCGTGACGATGCTGCTGATGTTCGGGGCAGGAGTGGGGATGTTCGTGTTCTAGCCGGCACGGCCGGCAGCGTTGGTTGCCCAAGGCTCGGCCAACAGTGTCGTAGCGAACGTTCTACACGCGAAAGTCACTCGACGCCGCTTCAAACGTAGGTCGGACTCTCTGGTCCGACCGGTTCTTGCGCGGTCGGTTACGACAGGCGGCTATCAATTACCGTTCTCCCAGCTCCGGTCGGACTGGAGAGTCCGACCTACGTTAAAAGCGGCGTCCGCGATTTCACTCAGCGTGCAGCCGCATACCGGGCCCGGCCTTTGCTTCCCTCGCACCGATTTGCGAAGGAGCGAGAAACCGATGCGTCGAGTCCTTATCGTGACCATCCTCATGGCTGCCGTGGCAATGAAGGCGTTCGCCGAAGATCCGCCGCCCGCGAAGGAGTGGAACAGCTCACTCGGGGCCGGGCTGGCCATCACCAGCGGCAATACCGATACGAAGAACTACAACCTGGCCTTCGCCACCAAGTACGATCCGAAGACCCGCTTTGTCTTCAAGGCCGATGCGTTGTATCTGCGCGGCGACTCGAACGGTGTCACGCAGGTGGACAAGGCTTCCCTGGACGCACGCGGCGAGTATTCGCTTTCGGACAGGACGTTCGCATTCGGCGAAGTGTCCTACCTGCGCGACCCGTTCAAGGATGTGAACTACTTCATCGCTCCACTGGCCGGCGGCGGCTACCGGATCATCAAGAGTGACAAACGAAACCTGACGGTCGACGGCGCGCTCGGCGCCGAGGTGGAGAGCAACGCCGGCGCGGGACGGTCGAGCGGCGGTGCGGCCAAGGCAGGAGAGAATTTCGACTGGGCGCTGACGCCCACGAGCAAGGTGACCGAAAAGCTGACGGCGATCTGGAAGACGAGCGACTTCGGCGATGCCTTCTACCACTTCGACGCCGGCCTGACGACGGCCGTGGCCGCGCGTCTCGAACTGAAGCTGGCCTACGCCTACGACTACAAAACGAAGCCGACCTCGGCGAGCGTAAAAAAAGGGGACAGTGCGCTGTTCGCCACGCTGTTGTTCAAGTTCTAGTGTTCGCGAACCCAAACCCTGACAGATTGCTCACACAGGACGGGTCCATAATCCCGCCAGGAGGAGTCCATGAAACGAGCCGTCGTCCTTTTGCTTCCATTACTCGCCGCCCCGGCCCTCATTGCCTCATCGGGCGGCGGGATGTCCACGCCTCCGCCGGGCATGCAACAGCAGCAGCGGTCCCCTCACGATCAGGCTGTCGACTATTACAACAATGCCGAGCGGCGCATCGACGGGCTGACCAAGGTGCACGATGAGATGAAGGCGGCTGCCGCGACCGACCCGCAGAAGGCAGCGAAACTCCAGGGCAAGCTCGCCAAGGGGCTCGAAAACGCGGCGGCTGATCTCGAGCGCGCCGTGAAGAACGACCCGCAGCTCTTCCAGGCCTGGAGCGAGCTGGGATTCACGTATCGCAAGATGGGCAAGTTCAAGGAGTCGCTGGAGGCGTACGACACGGCCCTCCGGATCCAGCCGGGCTACACGCCCGCGCTCGAATACCGCGCCGAGGCCTACCTCGGGTTGAACCGGATCGACGAGGCGCGGAAAACGTATACCGATCTCTTCCCGGTCGATCGCCCGCGCGCCGACGCGCTGCTGATCGCCATGAAGAGCTTCGTCGCCGCCCGCCGTGCCGATGCCGCCGGCCTCGATGCCGCGCAGCTCGATGCATTTGGCAAGTGGGTGGAGCAGCGCGAGATCATCCACAACCAGACCGTGGCCCTGACCGCGCAAACCTCCACCTTCCGCTCGTGGTAGATCGTGGTGGCGCGGTTACGAGGTTGCGTGGTCTGGCGGTGCTCCGCGACCATGTGACCTCGCGGCTGCGGAGTGCCATCCTCGCCGCGGCGATGCTCGTCATCGCCGCGGCGTGCAGCGGTGGCGGCTCGCCGGCAGTGGTGCCCGCCGAATCGCCGTTCGACTGGCGGCTGCCGCCCGGCTTTCCACTTCCGCTCACGCCGCCAGACAACCTGCAGACGACGGCCAGGTTCGCCCTGGGCAGGAAGCTCTTCTATGACCGGCGCCTTTCCGCGAATCAAACGCAGTCGTGCGCCGATTGTCATCAGCAGAGCCACGCCTTCAGCGACGGCCGTCCGACGGCCATCGGATCGACGGGACAGCATCACACCCGCAACGCCATGACCCTCACGAACGCCGGCTACAACGCCAGCTACACGTGGGACAGCACGCGCGTTCGTTCCCTCGAACAGCAGGCCATCGTGCCGATGTTCAACACGCATCCGATCGAGCTCGGTGTGGATGGACACGAGCAGGAGATCGTGGCGCGGTTCCGTGATGATGCCACGGCCGCCGCGATGTTTCGCGACGCGTTTCCCGGCGAGTGGCGGCCG
>DATLWH010000810.1:0-3990 GCA_035576505.1 Thermoanaerobaculia bacterium
GCGGGTCGGAGGGTCGTCAAACCAGCCAGCGACCGGGCGGAACGTGGGGTGGTAGTGGGCTATTCCGCGGCCGCCGAGTACCGTGGTGTTGCCGGTCTCGTGCTCCGCTCTTGCTCGTTACCACCAGCTGGAGGCGCGGCGACCACGTCGGTGTTGCTTCGCGATCCTGTGCTATATTCGCCTCCCCTTTTTCAGGCCCGGATTTTCCACAGATGTGGAAAAGCTGTGGATTATCATAAAGATAGGCCCCGCCCCTTCGATGAATCTGTGGAAGCAAGTCCTCGATCGGCTGGAGCAAACCATTGATGGAACTCAGTATCAAACGTGGTTTGTACCCACCCGTTTTCTCGCCCAGAAGGGCGACACGATCGATGTGAGCGTGCCGTCGCAGCGCTTCGTAAGCGAGATCAGGCAGAACTACGCGCAGCAGATCCGGTCCATTCTCGACGAGCTGTCGACCGATCATCTGAACCTTCACCTCATCGCCGACACCGAAATCGGCGGCGAGACGCTGATTTCATCGGGTCCGCCACCGACGGTCGACCTTCCGGCTTCCATCTTCAATCCTCGCTACCGCTTCGAGACCTTCGTCGTCGGCAAATCGAATGAGCTGGCTTTTGCGGCGTCGAAGTCGATCGCCGAAAACCCCGCCGGCTCGTTCAATCCACTCTTCATCTACGGTGGCGCCGGCCTCGGCAAAACGCACCTGATCCAGGCCATCGGGCAGCAGCTCCGCGACAGCGATGCCCGCTCGAAAGTCGTCTACATGTCAGCGGACTCCTTCGTCACCGAGCTCATCACCTCGATCCGATACGACCGCATGCAGCAGTTCCGCGACCGCTATCGAAAGGTCGACGCGCTCCTTCTCGATGACATCCAGTTCCTGGCCGGAAAGGAGAGGACGCAGGAGGAGTTCTTCCACACGTTCAACGCGCTTTACGAAGCGCAGAAACAGATCGTTTTCACATCCGACGCGCCGCCGAAAGAGATCCCGACGCTCGAGGACCGTCTCCGCTCCCGCTTCGAATGGGGGCTCATCGCAGACATCCAGCCGCCTGACCTCGAGACGAAGGTGGCGATCCTCCGCAAGAAAGCCGAGGAGAAAAAGATCGACCTGCCGCACGACGCCGCGCTTTTCGTCGCCGAGCGTGTGCGGACGAACATCCGTGAACTGGAAGGTCTTCTCAACCGGATTGCGGTCTATGCCTCGATGAGCGGCCATCAGCTTTCCCTCGAGCTCGTGCGCGAAGCGTTGAAAGATCTCCTCTCGAAGGACAACAAGCCGATCACGCCTCCGGAGATCGTTCGCGTCGTGGCAGCGCACTACGGCACCACCGTCACAAACCTCAAGTCCAAATCCAACGCTCAGACCATCGCCTTCCCGCGTCAGGTGGCCATGTATCTCTGCAAGCACCTGACAGATCTCTCGTATCCCGAGATCGGCCGCGTCTTCAACAACAAGCACCACTCCACCGTGATGTACTCGGTCGAAAAAATCGACGAGAAAATCGAGAATGACCCGCAGTTCGCACGCGTCATCGAAGGGCTGATGAAGCAGTTCCGCTGATGCCGTTGCAAGGCCGCGGCGTCCCGATGTCTCGCAAGCACCCCCACCTGGGAACAGCCTGACCTCGCGACCTCCGGAACGCTTTCCACAGCCTCTGCGGAAAGCTCCGCTGAAATCCTGTGGACAAAACAGCCTTCGATCACCCGCTCGCATTCGCCTGCGGAAAACAGCCGTGATCTCCATCGGTTTTCCGCACGAAAACCCACAGTTTCAGGGAGGGAGGAACTGCTATACTTTCGAAACCTTTGCAGTGGGATGCCGAGTTTTTCCGCACGCATCTACTGCTTCCACCTCTATGAATAAAGACTTTGTTCCGAAGGAAGAGACATGGAGCTGACCGTCGCAAAAGCTGATCTTCAAAAAGAGCTGCAGCTCTGCCAGGGAGTCGTCGAAAAACGCTCGACGATACCGATCCTGTCGAATGTGCTGCTGCGCGCGGCGGACGGGCGGTTGCAGATGGCTGCGACTGACCTGGACGTAACGATTCTCAGCTCCTGTCCGGCGCGCATCACGACGCCCGGCGGTGTGACGATCGAAGCGAAGCGGCTCTTCGATATCGTCCGTTCGCTTCCTGACGATGACGTTCACATCACGCTTCAGGAAAACAACTCTCTTCTGCTCGACTCAGGGACGGCGAAGTTCAGGCTCCTCGGCTTACCCGCCGAGGACTACCCGACATTGCCGACCGTCAACTCCACGGAGGCATACGACATCCCCCTCGATGAGCTGAAGACGATGGTTGCCAAAGTGAAGTTTGCGATCACGCATGAGGAGACGCGGTTTCAGCTCAACGGAGCGCTGCTCAAGGTGCAGCCGACGAAGATGGAGATGGTAGCCACGGACGGTCATCGCATGGCGCTGATCAACTTTCCGCAAGGAAGCAACGGCAAGGGCAAGGTGAACGAACTGACGATCCTCGTTCCGCGCAAGGCGCTCGAGGAGATCCTTCGTCTGGAGCCGGGAGAGAACGGCAACGTACGTTTCGGCGTATCGGAGAACCATCTTTTCTTCGAGGCGGCTGAGCGGCGCCTTCTGGCGCGCATGATCGATGTCAACTTTCCGAACTACATGGAAGTCATCGCCCGCGACAACGACCGCAAGGTACTCGTCGATCGGGAACGTCTGCTGGCGACGATCCGCAGAATCTCCCTGGTCGCCAACGAAAGGACACGCGCCGTCCGCTTCGATTTTGCTCCCGGCAAGCTGACCGTCTCATCGACGAACCCCGAGCTTGGCGATGCTCGTGAGACTGTCCCCATCGACTATGCCGGCAATCCCTTCTTCGTCGGTCTGAACGCAGCGTACGTGACGGACTTCCTGAGCGCTGTCGACACGCAGCAGGTGTCGCTCGATCTGAAGGACGAAAACAGCCAGTGCATCGGCCGCCCTTCTTCGAACGAGGCCGACCTGGCGTACGAGTACCTCTACGTGGTCATGCCGATGCGTCTGACGGCGTGAGCAGGCACGGCCGGCAGCGTTGATCGGCCGAGGCTCGGGCAACCGTATCGTTCGAATGTTCTGTCGCGCAGGCTGTTAGGTGTTTGGCCCGTGATTCTCCGTAGCCTGACAAGCCAGAACTTTCGCAACCTCGCGTCCGAGGACGTTATCTTTCACGATCAGGTCAACATCGTCGTCGGGCGTAACGGCCAGGGAAAGACGAACCTTCTCGAAGCGATTTACTTCCTGGCCACGACGAAGTCCTTTCGTACGGCACGCGTGAGCAGCCTCTTTCAATTCGGCTCTCCGAGCGTTTTCGTCTCCGGTCTGCTGCATCGATTTGGCGTCGACAAGACGCTCTCGGTAGGCCTGGAGACAGGCGAAGTCAGGCGCCGCGCGCTGATGACCAACGGTGAGCGCGTCGCGCTGTCAGCGTACGTCAACACGATGAGCGTCTTCGCCTACTCCTCCGCCCGGCTGGACATTCTTCGAGGCGCGCCGGAGGAGCGCAGGCGCTTCCTCGACCGCGGCATTGCCAGCATCGACGCTGCATATCTCGAAGCAGTCAGCCGGTATGGACGTGCTCTCCGGCAGCGGAATGCCCTCCTCGCCAGCGGTGATGCTTCATCGCTGAGCGCCTGGGACGCGGAGCTCGTCGCCGCCGCTGCTCCCCTTCACGACGGACGTGCCGCATATGCCAACGCTCTTGCCGAAGCGTTCGCCGAGATCGTCGACGAGCACGGCTACCACATCCGCAACGTCACGATCTCCTACCAGCCCAGCAAGGTCGATGATCTGGCGCGCATTCGCCGCGACGAACTGCGGGCGCGGATGTCGCTCGCCGGCCCTCAACGCGACCTGCTTGAGTTTTCGCTCGATGGAAGGCCGGCGGCGGAGGTGTTGTCCGGAGGCGAGCAAAAGATGGTGGTGCTCTTCCTGAAATTCGCCAAACTGACCCTTTTCCGGCGTCGTTTTGATGAGCCCGC
>DATLWH010000811.1:0-2349 GCA_035576505.1 Thermoanaerobaculia bacterium
GGCGGCAGCGGACAGGGAAACATGGGCGGCGTCGATGCCGCGCCAATCCCTCTGCATGGGCGTAAGTGGTCAGTCACTCTCACGCTTCCGCCGCTCGGAGCGGTGTTTTTGCGTCCGTCCGCGGATGAGGCTTTATCCGCAGATGACGCAGATGAACACAGATGACTGAGTTAGGCGCAAATTTGATTGGTCAAAAACACAACGGAACAATTTGTCATCCTGAGCCTGCCGCAGCCGCTGAGCGAGCGTAGCGAGCGAGGAGCGGCGGAAGCCTGCCCTGAGCGCAGCCGAAGGGGACGGCGAAGGATCTCCAGTGGCAGCGCCTGGGGCAGGAGCGAAATTGTGGTTCTTGTGAGGAAGATCAACGACAAACCCCATCTGCGTCCATCTGCGTCATCTGCGGATGAGCTCTTATCTTCAAATGACTGACCTCGGCGCACATCTGATTGAACCCGCCCGTTGCCAGTTCCGCGTCTGGGCGCCATTCATCGACAACGTCGAACTGCACATCGTCGCGCCAAACGACCGCCGCATCGCGATGGCGAAAAACGCCCGCGGCTATCACGAGGCGATCGTCGACGCCGGCGCCGGTACGCGCTATTTCTTCGTCGTCAACGGCAGGGAACGTCCCGACCCTGCGTCGCGTCTGCAACCCGAGGGAGTCCACGGCCCGTCGGAGGTCGTGGGACGTGAATTCGAATGGCACGATGCCGGCTGGCTCGGCGTCCCGCTCGAGAACTATGTCGTCTATGAACTGCACGTCGGAACGTTCACTCATGAGGGAACGTTCGACGCTGTCATCGCCCACCTCGATGCGCTGAAGGATCTCGGCATCACCGCCATCGAGATCCTGCCGATCGCGCAGTTTCCGGGCGCGCGCAACTGGGGCTACGACGGCGTCTACATCGGCGCGGCCCAGCACTCCTATGGCGGACCGGCGGGATTGAAGCGCCTCGTCGATGCCTGCCACGCCCGCGGCCTGGCTCTCCTCCTCGACGTCGTCTACAACCACCTCGGTCCCGAGGGAAACTACCTCTCCGAATACGGCCCCTACTTCAGCGACCGCTATAAGACGCCGTGGGGACAATCGCTGAACTTCGACGGCCCGCACAGCGACGAGGTGCGCTGGTTCTTCATTCACAACGCCCTGCAATGGATCGATGAGTTTCATGTCGACGGCCTGCGCATCGACGCCGTCCACGCCATCATCGATCAAACCGCCGAGCCATTCCTGCAGGACCTCACCGCGGCCATCCGCGAACGAGCCGAAGCCCTCGGCCGCGACATCTACAGCTTCGCCGAAACAAATCTGAACGATCCGCGCGTGATCACGCCGAAGGACGACCTAGGCCTCGGCTTCGACTCACAATGGTGCGACGACTTCCACCACGCCCTGCACGCTCTGCTGACCGGTGAGACCTCCGGCTATTACGCCGGCTTCGGCCGCACGAGCGACCTGGCCCGCACGTTCAAAACCGGCTATTTCTACACCGGCCAATACTCCCCCTATCGCGGCCGCAAATACGGCCGCCTCCCGAAGACGCGCGACGGCAAACAGTTCGTCGTCTTCGCCCAGAACCACGACCAGGTCGGAAACCGGATGCTGGGCGAACGCCTGTCGATGCTCGGATCCCCCGCCAAGCTCCGCCTCGCCGCCGCCGCCGTCATCCTCTCCCCCTTCATCCCCATGCTCTTCATGGGAGAGGAGTACGGCGAAACCGCCCCGTTCCAATACTTCACCTCCCACGCCGACGAAGCCCTCATCGAATCGGTGCGCAAAGGACGGCTAGAGGAGTTTGACCGTTTCCAGTGGAACGGCGAGCCGCCAGACCCGCATGATGAGAAGACCTTTCACCGCTCGAAGCTGTCCCGCGATGAGCAGAAGGGCCTGCGTGTCCTCTATCGTGAGCTGTTACGCCTTCGGCGTGAGACGCCTGCGCTGCGAATGCTCGATCTCGATGCCGTCGAAACGTACGCCGACGATGAACGGCGGACGCTGCTCGTGAAACGCGGGGGTACGCTGCTCGCTCTGAACTTTAACGATGAGGCGCAAACGATCTCGCTACCGTTCGAAGGCCGATGGACGCCGATGATCGAAACGGTCGGCCGAGTGGAGGGGGGACGGGTGGCGATGGGGGAAGAATCGTTCGCGCTGTTCCGGACGGTTGCGTAGCACTCTCTCAATCGGTGAATCGGGGTCCGGGGCCTTCCGGGGGTCCGGGGGCCAGGCCTTCGGCCTTCCGGGGGTACGGGGGCCAGGCCTTCGATTCACTTCCGGGGGGTCCGGGGCCCGGGGGAGGCCGGGGCCAGGCCTTCGATTCATGGATCTGGTGCCAGACCTTCGATTCG
>DATLWH010000812.1:0-5216 GCA_035576505.1 Thermoanaerobaculia bacterium
ACCCCCGTGCACTTCACGCCACCCCCATGCAACTCGCCAAAACGGCGCAAGAGGCCTCACTCCTCCCCTGTTGCGATCTGGCGAAGGGAGTCAGTCTCATGAAACGCAAATCGATCATCGCAGCCATCCTCGTTGCCCTCATTGGTGTCGTCGGGGTGTTCATCTACCGCGACGCCATCGCCAAACCGGCGGCGTCGTTTCGGTTCGTAGCCGTCGAGCGCGGGAATCTGCAGCAGACGGTCTCCGCGACCGGCACCCTCGGCGCGGTGACGACGATCAGCGTCGGTACGCAGGTCTCGGGGCAGGTCTCGCAACTGCTCGTCGACTACAACGATCATGTGACCAAGGGCGAGCTCCTGGCCCGCATCGATCCGACTCTCGCCCAGCAGGCCGTCGTCGACGCGCAGGCCAATCTCGACAAGACGCGGGCGGTACTCTTTCAGGGAGAGCGCGACAACAACCGTAACCGTGAGCTGAACAGCGACGGCCTGCTCGCCAAGAGCGCCTTCGAGCAGAGCCAGTCATCGGTGGCCGTGGCCACCGCGGACGTGAAGTCGGCGCAGGTCGCGCTCGACCGTGCCCGGCAGAACCTCGCCTACACGAGCATCTATGCGCCCATCGACGGCGTGGTCGTCGACCGCAACGTGCAGCAGGGGCAGACCGTCGCGGCCAGCCTCTCCGCGCCCCAGCTCTTCCTGATCGCCAACGATCTGGCGCACATGCAGATTCTGGCTCAGGTAGGGGAGAGCGACATCGCCCAGATCAAGGAAGGCCAGCCGGTGACGTTCACCGTGCAGGCGCTTCCGAACCAAACGTTCAAAGGAATCGTGCAGCAGGTTCGTCTGCAGTCGACGACCTCGGACAACGTCGTGAACTACACCGTCGTCATCGCCGTCGATAACGCGCAGAACAAACTTCTGCCCGGCATGACGGCCCGCGTCGAGTTCCAGACGCAATCGGCGACGAACGTGCTCAAGGTCTCGAACGCGGCTCTTCGTTTCAAGCCGACCGACGAGCAGCTCGCGCAACTCGGCGTGCAGAAAGCAGCCGCTCCTGCCAGGACCACCACAGCGACATCGACGATGTCTGCCGCGGATCGCGCCGCACGCAAGGCAGCGCGGGGCGCTCAGGGCGGCCAGCGGCCGACCATCGCCACGCTCTACTACGTCGACGGCAGCGGCAACCTTGCCTCCGCGTCTGTCGCCACCGGCGTGAGCGACGGCACGTCGACCGAGATCAGAACGCGCGGGAACTCCGCGATCAAGGAAGGGACCAAGGTCGTGGCCGGCATCGCCTCGCCGTCGAGCACGACCGCGGCCACGTCCACGACTTCATCCAGCAGTCCGTTCGGACAGAGCAGCACGCAGCAGCGTCCCGCGGGAAGAGGAGGCTTCTAATGGGCGACATCGTCATCGAAACGCGGCAGATCACGAAGACCTACGCAAGCGGCTCGAACTCCGTACACGCCTTGCGCGGCATCGACCTGACCGTTCGCAGCGGTGAGTTCATCGCCGTGATGGGAACCTCGGGATCAGGCAAGTCGACGTTGATGAATGTTCTCGGTTGTCTCGACACGCCGACCTCGGGCTCCTATCTGCTCGACGGCGTGCACGTCGAGTCGCTGGACAGGAACCAGCTCGCGGCCATCCGCAATCAGAAGATCGGCTTCGTGTTTCAGGGGTTCAACCTCCTGGCGCGCACGAGCGCCGTCGAGAACGTGCAGCTCCCGCTTCTCTACGACCGCAGCGGCAAAAAGCGCGACACGCACGCGCTGGCCATCGCGGCCCTGGAGAGCGTCGGACTCGGCGCGCGTGTCGATCACGAGCCGAGCGAGCTTTCGGGCGGGCAGCAGCAGCGCGTGGCCATTGCCCGCGCGCTCGTCACCAAGCCGGCCATCATCCTCGCGGACGAGCCGACCGGCAATCTCGACACGCAGACGTCGATCGAAGTGATGGCGCTCTTTCAGTCACTGAACGATCAGGGCATCACCATCGTCCTCGTTACACACGAACACGACGTCGCCGTCTACGCGAAGCGGATCGTGGAAGTGCGCGACGGCTCCATCCGGCGCGACGAGCTGGTCAAGGACCGCCGCAACGCGGCCGCTGACCTCGAACAGGAAGAAAGGAACGCAGCATGAAGATCCAGACCCTTGTACGCCTCGCTCTTCAAGCCATCCGGAAGAACAAGATGCGGGCGACGTTGACGATGCTCGGCATCATCATCGGCGTGGCCGCCGTCATCGTGATGGTGGCCATCGGCTCCGGCGCCCGCGCCCGCATCAGCGCCCAGATCAACAACCTGGGCACGAACATGATCGTCATCACCCCCGGCTCGGCCAACACCGCCGGCGTCAGCCAGGGAGCGCAGGCATTCCCGACGCTCTCGATCGCGGACGTCGACAAGATCCGCGCCGAGGCGCAGTACGTCACGGCCGTATCGCCGGTCGTCGTCAGCCGCTCCCAGGTCGTGGCGGCCCAGGCCAACTGGCGGACGCTGATCAACGGCGTCGATACCGACTACCAGACCATCCGCGACTGGCAGACCGATGACGGCGTCTTCTTCGGCGCCGACGACGTACGCGCCCAGCACACCGTCGCCGTGATCGGCCACACCGTCGCCCAACGTCTCTTCGGCACCAACGAGCCGGTGGGGCAGAACATCCAGATCGCCCAGGCCTCGTTCAAGATCGTCGGCGTGCTCACACCGAAGGGTCAAACCGCGGCCGGCACCGATTCCGACGACGTGATCTTCGTGCCGTACACCACCGCCGCGACACGCCTCAACGGCAAGAACCGCATTCCGCAGATCGTGGCCTCGGCCGGCTCGCAGCAGGACATCCCCGCCGCGCAGGACGAGATCCGCGGCCTCGTGCGCGAGTCACACCGTCTTGCCGCGAACGATGAAGACGACTTCACCGTGCGCAATCAGACCGACCTGGCCCAGGCGGCGGAGAGCTCGACGCAGGTGATGACGCTCCTGCTGGCGGCCATCGCCTCCATCTCGCTGCTCGTCGGCGGTATCGGCATCATGAACATCATGCTCGTCTCGGTCACCGAGCGAACGCGCGAGATCGGCATCCGCCTCGCCATCGGCGCCCGCGGCTCCGACGTCCTCACGCAGTTCCTCGTCGAGAGTATCGTCATGGGCGTCCTCGGCGGCGCCATCGGCCTCGCCCTGGGCGTGGTCGGCGCCAAGACCCTCGGCCACTTCACAGGATGGGAGACGGTGATCTCCCCGATCGTGATGCTCATCGCCATCGGCTTCTCCGGAGCAGTCGGCGTGTTCTTCGGCTACTACCCGGCCAGAAAGGCGGCGGCACTGAATCCGATTCAGGCGCTAAGGTACGAGTGAGCCCCCCATCGTGTCCGCGCTCGGCCGTTTTAGGGAGGAGGAGGTTCGCTCGGCCGAGCGCGGGGACGAATGAGCGTCACGTTAGCCGCAGGGGCGGCCGCGCGAGGCGGCACGCGACATCTGCAGCACGCGCGGCTTGGGGGCGCGTATGCTGCGCAAGAGAGGCTTCTGCACTGGTCGTTATCTGCAGATTGGCCGGTTTGCCTGCGGTTACGGGCAGTGGGAGGGCGCGACGGCTCACGAGCGGGAGAGTAGAGTCGCCACGAATCGGCGCGTCGTGACGACGCTCACCCCTGCGTGTGACACGGCCTCACATAGATCTCGCGTCCGATCTCGTCCTCGAGCGCAATCGACGTCGCGCCGATGGCGATCACGCAGCTCGGCTTGCGCGCCACGAGGCGGATCTCGCTTCCCGGTACGATGCCGAAGGCGGCCAGCTTCTCCAGCCTCGCCAGCGTCTTCGGCGCGATGAAGGCGATCGACGCGCTCATTCCGACCGCAAGGTCGATCACACGCGTCACCAGAGGCTCGATCTGTTTCGAATAGAGACGGCAGCAGTCGCCGTTCGGAATGCGCTTGCCGTGCGGGCAGACGGGCGGGTGCCCCAGGAACGTGCAGACGCGGTCGACGACGGCATCCGAGAGCATGTGCTCCATCTCGCAGGCCGACTTCTCGGCGTCCTCTAGTCCCGTTCCCATCGCTTCGACGAACAGCACCTCGGCCAGCCGATGCCGGCGCACGATGCGCCGCGCGCGTGCTGTCCCGGTTTCGGAGAGGCTCAGTCCCGAATCGATGGCGTCGTCGGCGACCAGCTCGTAGACCGCCGTACGGAACGCCGCGTCGTCGATGCCGGCGCCGAGGTCGCCGAGCGATTGCACGTGGCGGTTCTCTTCGGCCGCGTACCAGAGATGTTCGAGCACTTCATCCGTTGCTGAGTGAATCATGAGACCTCCCTTGGAAAAGACGCTTCAGAATGGACGCGACCCGGCCGCTGGCCACGAACTCGTATCCGCATCGCGGGCAGCGCGACATGCCGCAGCCCGAGGAAAATGGACAGGTCGGGTGACACGACGCCGCCTCGAAGTCCGTGCTGCACATCGGGCACTCGACCGCGCTGACCGGCTTCTCGCTCACAGCACCACCCCGAAGAGATGGAAGGCGGCGTTCATCAGCGCGCCGATGCCGAACGAGTAGACCAGGATGAACGCGGCCATCGTCCATCCCACGCGCGCGCCGCGCTCCTTGAGCATCACCAGCAGGTTGGCGATGCAGGGGATGAACAGCGTGATCACAGTGAGAGCCACCACGACCTGATTCGGCGTGAGATGCCCGGCCTTCTGCATGGTGAAGAGCCCGGCCGCGCCGTAGTCGCGCCGCAGGAATCCGATCACGAAGGCGTTGGTGGCCTCCGCCGGCAGTCCCAGTCCGTGAACGATGAGAGGCGAGAGCGCGCGCTGGATCAGTCCCAGCGCGTGGATCCAGTCCAGGAGGAAGAGCAGCACCGTACCGATGATGAAGAGCGGCACCGCTTCCTTCAGGTACCACTCCGCGCGCGCGGCCACTTTGATGAGGATGTTGGTGATGCCCGGCATGCGCATCGGCGGAATCTCCAGCACGAAGTCCGCCGAGTCGCCGGGCACGACCTTCGCCGCCGCCCAGCCCACCAGCCCGATCGTTCCGAGCGTGATCCCGATCCAGATCAGCGCGGCCGGCGCGCCGAGCGGTGCCAGCATCCCCATGATCACGCCGAGCTGCGCGGAGCAGGGGACGCCGAGGGCCAGGAGGAGCGTGACGATCGTCGACTCCTTCTTCGAATCGAGGATGCGCGTGGTCAGCGTGGCCATCGTGTCGCAGCCCAGCCC
>DATLWH010000813.1:0-2297 GCA_035576505.1 Thermoanaerobaculia bacterium
CTGCTCGTCGTCTTCGCGCTGCCCGACCGGTTTCCAGACGGCCGCCCTGTCGTTGACGAGGAGCTGATTCTCCCGCATCTCGAGCTTGTCACCCGGAAGCGCAACGACCCGCTTCACGAGCCGGACGCCGTCCGCCGGCGAGAAGAGCACGACGATATCGCCCCGCTTCGGATCGCTCCATTTCATCAGCTCGATCATCGTGAAGGGTACCTTGAGGTCATAGGCGAGCTTGTTCACGACGACGCGGTCGCCCTCCTCGATGGTAGGCTTCATCGACCCGGTCGGCACGTCATTCCAGTCAGCCAGCGCGGAGCGGAGCGAGCTGATGACCAGCAGCATGAGAAGGAAGACGCGGACTTCGTAGAAAATCTTCTTCTTGTTCATGAATGTGTACGCATTTTTCGGCCAAGGCGGTCTGATGTGTTGGTAGCCAGCAAGAGATTACGTTCAAAGAGAAGCATTCAAGTGTTATTTCAACGTCTCGAATGCCATGTCGTAGTGAAAGAGAAGTCAATCCACGGAGGACTCAACGTCATGAAAAAGGTTGTCATTGCATTGATGGTTGCGGCGACGTCCGCGATCGCTCTCGCCCAGACCCCCGGAACCGGCCCGTTTCACTCTCACGGAAAGCGCGCCGGCCTGCTCGCCGCGGAGCTGAATCTCACCGACGCCCAGAGGCAGCAGATGAAGGATATCCTCACTGCTTCCCGCACGCAGAACAAGCAGCTCTACCTCGATTACCGTACCAAGTTACAACAGTTCCGTGAGCTGAAGAGGGCCAACGATCCCACGGCCAGCGACGTGAAAGCGGAGCTGGAGGCGATGAAGCCGCAGATCAAAGCGGCCCGCAAGGCGAGCCGGGAAGCGATGCTCAACGTCCTTACGCCCGATCAGCGCGCCCAGCTCAAGGCCGAACGGCAGTCGCGTGGCTTGGGCCATAAGCGTGGCCTGGCCCTGCGAGGTGCCGTCGCCCAGAAACTCAACCTCACCGATGCACAGAAGGCGCAGCTCAAGCAGCTCCGCGCGAACACCAATCAGGAGAATGCGCAGCTCTTCGCGGAGGCCCGCGCCAAGCGCGAGGAGCTCCGTTCGCTGCGGCGGTCCAACGATCCCCGCGCAAGCGATGTGAAGGCGCAGCTCGAAGCGCTCCGCCCGCAGCTCGAGGCGGCGCGCCAGCAGCAGCACACCGCGTTCCTCAACGTCCTCACGCCCGACCAGCGCGCGCTGATCGAGCAGTGGAAGGCCGAGCGGCAGTCCAACCGCCCCTCGAGCCGGTAGTCGTTCCTTCCCTTCCCTCGCTGAAAGGCGCCGCTGATCCTGAGATCGGCGGCGTCTTTCTTCTTTCTGTGCAATCGGTAACCACCAGACCCTGGACTAGACTGGCGCGTCCCATGTCGCACCGCACGTCCGTCCACGACCTGAAGGCGCTCGTTCTCTCGTTTCACTCGCTCATCGGCGTCGAGACGGTGGAGGAGGATCGGGTGCGCTCGCTGCTGATCGAGGTGGCCGCGGACCTCAAACTGCCGTTTTTCGAGTGGTCTCTGACGAGCGGCTTCAACCGGCTGCACGGCGCCACGCTCAACGGCACGCAGGATGCGCTATCCGCCTTGCGCCACATCAACGAGATCGAGAACACCGAGGCCATCTACCTGCTGAAGGACATGGCCCGGCATCTCGAGAACCCGAACATCGGCCGCGCGTTGCGGGAGCTCGCGCAGAAGCTGATGTCGACCCGCTCCGCGCTCGTGCTTACCGGCGATCCCCTCGAACTGCCGAAAGACTTCGAGGAGCTGGCGGTTCGCTTCACGCTGGAGATGCCGGATGTGACCGAGCTGCGCGATGTCGTCCGCGGCGTCGTCGACTCGATCAGCGCACGTCAGCAGGTTCAGATCGATCTCTCGCGCGACGACGCGCTCCGGCTCGTGCAGGCCCTGCAGGGGCTGACCGTCAATCAGGCCCGGCAGGTCGTGGCCCAGGCGATCGTCGAAGACGGCAAGCTGTCCGCGGCCGACATCCACACCATCATCCGTTGCAAGGGAGAGCTGATCGAGCGTGGCGGCATCCTGGAGTTCTTTCCTATCGAGGAGAATGCCTTCGAGATCGGGGGCTTCGCGCGGCTGAAGGCCTGGCTGGAAAGCGCCCGGGTCGGCTTCACCCCGGAGGCTCGCGCAATCAATCTCAACGCACCGAAGGGCGTGTTGCTCGTCGGCGTGCAGGGATGCGGCAAATCGCTCGCGGCGAAATTCATCGCCCGGCAGTGGGAGCTGCCGCTGCTGAAGCTCGACGCCGGGCGGATG
>DATLWH010000814.1:0-6880 GCA_035576505.1 Thermoanaerobaculia bacterium
CATCGAGCCGAAGGAGGCGCGTACCTTGTAGTGAATCGTCGAATCCTCGGCCGGCTGCAGGTTGCCCAGGGTGTAGTGATACGTCGTCGAGCCGGGATCGTGGGTCATCGTCACACCGCGCTCGTGGGTTTCGTCGATCACGGTCAGTTGCTGCGGGACGTCGACGTCAATGAGGACGTCTCTCACGTTTCTCACGCCGCGGTTGCCGAGAACGACGTCGACATTCCCTTCGCCCTGTTCCGTGAGGTCATCAGGATGCTGGATGTTGATCTTGAGAAACTGGCCGTGCCTGGTTACCGCCATCCCGCTGGTCTTGCAGGCGGACAGCGCGATGAAGGCGGCCGCGACGATCGCCAGCGTCGCGATCATCAGGATTCGATTCGATTTCATGACTTCTCCTTCGGGTGGCAGGCTCTGCAAGGAACGTGCTGGAGCGCTGCCGTCTCGGCGGCTGGCCCGGCGGCGTCTCGCCGCCGAGGCGCGGACTGGTCATTCCGCGTCGCTGCCGAGCATGCGCGTTCCTGACGTGGCGCCGAGACGGCGCCTGGCCAGCCGGCGAGGACGCCAGCGCTCCGGTCGCACACTCGGCACCCCACTTGCGGTAAAAGACTCCTTCGGCATGGCGTACTACCTCGGCGTCGACGGCGGCGCGTCGAAAACGGCAGCGTTGGTGGCGGACGATTCCGGCCGCCGGCTCGGCGACGGGATTGCCGGTCCGTCCAACCATCTGCGGGTCGGGATCGAGACGGCGGCACGCAATATCGAGCGTGCCGTGAACAAGGCGCTCGTAACGGCCGATGTGGCCAGCCGGGAGATCGTCTGGGCCTATTGCGGCATCGCCGGCGCCGATCATCCCGCCCACCGGCAGGAGGTCGTCGACTCGCTGAGCGTCTTCTTTCCGCGCGGCAATTTCACGGTCGACAATGATGCCCGGATCGCCCTCACCGGCTCGGTCGGGTTCGGCGCGGGCGTGGTCATCATCGCCGGCACCGGCTCGGTGGCCCTCGGCCGCAACGCTGCCGGCGAGGAGGCTCGCGCCGGCGGATGGGGACCGATCGTCGGCGACGAGGGGAGCGCCTACGCCATCGCCCGGGCCGGGCTTGCGGCGATCCTCTGCGCATTCGATGGACGCGGCCCGGCGACGTTGATGACGGAGCTTCTGAAGCGCGATTACGACATGACGCCCTCCGACCTGCCGCGCTTCGTCTATGCGCAGACGACGCACGCGGACGACCTTGCCCGCGTCGGCAAGCTGGTCATCGACGCGGCGGAAAACGGCGATGCCCTGGCCGCGGACATCGTGAGGCGTTCCGGCAGCGAGCTGGCCAAGTCGGTGCTGGCCGTGGCGCAGAGGCTCGGGCTCACATCGTCCGACTTTCCCGTCGCCTACGTCGGCGGCGCGTTCAACGCTGGAGAGACGCTGCTCGCGCCGATGCGCGAGGCCATCCTTGCCGCCGCCCCCAACGCCCGCATCGTGCCGCCCGCGCATACGCCGGTCGAAGGAGCGGCGCAGATGGCCATCCGCGCCGCCACCAATCCCCGCCCTACGCGCGCGGGCGTATGAACGTGCCGGCCCGGCCGGCAGCGTTGGTTGCCCAAGGCTCGGCCAACAGTGGCGCCTCGAACACCACCTAAGCGAAATCGCAGACACAGTGTTCGCTCGATGAAGATGGTGGCCGAGCCTTGGGCCACCAACGCCGCCGGCCGCGCCGGCACGGCCTAGAAGCGCAGCGTCAGGCCGCCGGAGAAGATGACCGGATTGATCTTCACGCGCGTTGTCGTCGTGCTGCTCGTGTAGACCGCGGTGGCCGATGACTTGAGCGGCACGTACTTGCCATCCGCCGTCAGGGCCAGGTTCGGTGTGATGCGGAAGGCGATCCCGCCGTTCAGCGCCAGGCCGGCGTCATGTTTGAAGTTGATCTTATTGACGTTCAGGTTGCCGAACCCGTTCACGTTGTCGAACAGGACGTACGCCCCGCCCGCGCCGATGTAGGGGTCGATGACGCCTCTTGGCGCGAAGTGGAACTGCAGCACCGCCGAAAGGGGCGTCATGCGGATGCCGCTGGCGGGAAAGGAGCCGCCGCCCACCGCCCGCGAGCGAATGGTCGTTCCCGGCCGCACCTGCACGCCATCGAGCGACAACGAGAGGTTGTTGCCGAAGAAGATGTTTGCGCCGACGCCGTAGCCGAGCTTGCCGTTGAAATTGACGTCGAACGGCTGGTTGGGTGAGGACGAATTGAATGTGCCGTTGCTGTTCGTATCGACCCAGGCGGCCCAGCCGGTCAGATCGAACGAACGATCGGCAGCGAATGCAGGAACGGCGGCGAGGAGAGCAAGAACGAGAGCAATACGGATGCACTTCATCGGGAACACCTCCGTTTTGCGCGTAAAGCAAAAGGCGTGACCTCAGCCGTATCGTTCAATGGTCGTAGTCGTCTTCGAGCCCCAGGAATGTGCGGATCCCGACGCCGGCGACCTCTTCGAAACGCTGGCCGTACGACTTGATCGATCCGGACGGCTCGTCGAGAAAGATCCGTTCGACGCGGAACAGCGGTACGAACATGGTAATGAGATCGAGATCGGGATCCTCGTTGCGGGCGATCTGATGGATCCAGTCTTCGAAGGAGTCGAGGTTGATGCCGCGCATCGTCACGCCGGCGGGCGACAGAGCGAAGAGCACGCCGAAGAACTTCTCCTTCGGATTGACGAGATTGACGATGATCAGCGACGTGGGGAGGAATCCTTCGATCATGGTTTCTCGCTCAGCTCGATCAGTACGCCGTTTCCCGCGGCGGGATGGAGGAAGGCCACGCGGCAGCCGTGCGCGCCGGGCACGGGCGTCTCGTTGATGAGACGGTAGCCCTGCGCTTTCAGGCGTCCGAGGTGGGCCTCGATGTCGTCGACGCGAAAGCAGATGTGATGGATCCCTTCGCCGCGCTTGTCGATGAACTTGGCCACCATCGAGTCCGCTCCGGACGGTTCGAGCAGCTCGATGTTCGCCTCGCCCGCCGAGAGAAAGGCGGTGCGAACGCCCTGCGTGGCCACGGTTTCCACGTGATCGATGGAGAGCCCGAGCGCCTCGTAGATCTTCACGGCGTCCAGCGACTTCACGGCGATGCCGATGTGGTCGAGCGTCGGTTTGTTCATCAGACTCCCTTCACGTCCGCGCCCCAGATGTGCTTGTGGAGTTGCGTCTGCAAGCGCGCCGGTACGCCATCGGCGAGCATCCATTCTGCCAGTGATTTCAGATCGAGCTCACCCCAGACGGGCGAAAGGAGGATGGTGCGGCCGGCGAGCTCTCGCTCTGCGATCACGCCGCGCGCCCAGTCGTAGTCGGCGCGACCGGCGATGACGAACTTGATCTCGTCATGCGGCCGCAACTGCTCGAGGTTCGGCCAGTAGTTCTTGTCCGCCTCGCCCGAGCCTGGGCACTTGACGTCGAGAATGATCCTGGCCCGCCGGTCGACCGGCTCGATGTCGATCGATCCCGAGGTCTCGACGAGGACCTCGAAGCCATCGTCGCAGAGGCGCCCGATCAATTCGAAGCCCTCCTTCTGCGCCAGCGGCTCGCCCCCAGTGACCTCGACGAGATTGCACCCGTAGCTCCGCACGCGTTCGATCACGTCATCAATCGACATCCGCTCGCCGCCGGTGAACGTGTACTCCGAGTCGCACCAGCGGCAACGGAGGTTGCAGCCGGTGAGGCGCACGAAGACGCAGGGACGGCCGGCGTGGGATGACTCGCCCTGAATGCTATGGAAAATCTCGGTAATGCGCATGAAAGGATGAAGTTAGAAGGATGAAGGATGAAAGTAGAAGGATGAAGGATGAAGTCAGAAGGATGAATGAATGAAAGATGAAGGATGAACAGAGAGGATTAGAAGCCTTCATCCTTCAGACTTCATCCTTCACCTCCGACTTCATCCTTTTCGCCGCTGTTTCACTTTACGTACGCACGTAACCAGGATCGCGGTCAGCTCATTCGTTTCTCGCATCAGCGGCTCAATGCGCTAGGTGCTGATCATTGCCGAATCGGCAATCAATTCGAGCCAGTACGCTGTTTCGTCCAACTCCTGAAGGGCGACTTCCAGCTTGCTGATCAGCTCCGCATCCGAGCGGCTGCGGCAGGCCTCCCGATAGTGTGCTCCAACGGAGCTGCCCGATCGAAAAACCTGTCCGGCCATCACGCGGCCAGCCATCGAGCGCGGAAGAGCTTCGGACAGGTGAAGTACCCGTAGTGCAAACTGCCGCGTTCGTGTCCGCAGGTCTCGAACAGGGCGTCGTTCATCCTTCATCCGTCGTCCTTCATCCTTCACCCGCTCATCCTTCATCCTTCACCCTTCATCCTTCAAGATATACCGCGTGGGATCAGCCACTCCCGCCTCCTCAAATCCACGCCTGCGCAGAATGCACGAGTCGCAGTGCCCGCACGCGAGGCCCCGTACATCCGGGTCGTAGCACGAGTGCGTCAGCGAATAGTCGACACCCAGCTCCGTCCCTCGGCGCACGATGGCGGCCTTGGACATCGTCACGAGCGGGGCGACGAGGCGGGGCTGGCTGTGTTCCACGCCGCTGCGGGTGCCTGTCAGGATCACGCGCTGGAAGGCGTCCAGGAACTCGGGGCGGCAGTCGGGATAGCCGCTGAAGTCGATGGCGTTGACGCCGATCCAGATCTCCTGCGCATCGCGCGCTTCCGCGTAACCCAGGGCCAGAGAGAGGAAGATCGTGTTGCGTGCGGGGACGTATGTGACCGGAATGCCGGGCGCATCGGCAGAATCCTTCGGAACATCGATGTCTCCGGTCAGCGCGCTCCCGCCGAAGAGACGCAGGTCCATCGGGAAGACGACGTGCTCGGCGACCCCGACCGATCCGGCAACGCGACGGGCAGCCTCGAGCTCGATGCCGTGGCGCTGGCCATATGCGAACGAGAGCGCGTAGCAGTCCCGTCGCTCGCTCTTTGCGATGGCCAGGACGGTGGCGGAGTCGAGTCCGCCGCTCAACAGGACGACTGCTTTCATCGGCCGAATACTACAATCGCGCGCTATGTCCGAACTCAACGTCTACGAAGTACTCAACCGCAAGCGGCGCGGCGCTCCTCTCGACACCCGGGAGATCGAGCTTTTCATCGATCGCTACACGCGCGGCGAGATCCCTGACTACCAGATGTCTGCGCTGCTGATGGCCGTGGCCATCAACGGGATGACCGCCGAGGAGATGGCCACGCTGACGCAGGCCATGTTGCGGAGCGGGGAGGAGTGGCACCTGCGCAGCGAGTACGACTTCATCGCCGACAAGCACTCCACCGGCGGGGTCGGCGACAAGGTGTCGCTCGTGCTCTCGCCCTGGGTGGCGGCGTGCGGCATCAAGATCGGCATGCTGTCGGGCCGCGGCCTCGGCCACACGGGCGGGACTCTCGACAAGCTCGAGGCCATTCCCGGCTTCAACGCCCGGCTGTCGCGCCAGCAGTTCGATCAGAGCATCGCCGACTGCGGCTGCGTGATCTCGACGTCGACCGAGGGAATCGCTCCCGCGGACAAGAAAATCTACGCGCTGCGCGACGTCACCGGCACGGTCGAATCGCTGCCGCTCATCACGGCATCGATCATGTCGAAGAAGCTGGCCATGGGGGCCTCGTCGCTGATCCTCGACGTCAAGACCGGCAGCGGCGCCTTCATGCGCCACTACCAGGACTCGAAGGCGCTGGCGCAGAGCCTCATCGCCGCCGCGGCCGGTTCGGGCACCCGCGTGGAAGCGCTGATCACCGACATGGACCGGCCGCTGGGCATCGCCGCCGGGAACGCGAACGAGATCATCGAGACGATCGAGGTGCTGAAAGGCCATGGCCCGGCCGACGTCGAGGCGGTAACGCGCGCGCAGGCCGTTCGCGTGCTGATCATGTCCGGCAAATTCGACGACGCCTCCGCGGGAGCGGCGCTCGACGAGGCCCTCCGCTCCGGCCGCGCGCTCGAACAGGCGCGCCTGTGGATCAAGGCCCAAGGAGGCGACGCGGCGATCGTCGATGACTACACCCTCCTGCCCCGGCCGCGGGTCACGATCGAGGTGAGAGCGCCGCGCTCCGGCTTCATCACCTTCATGGACACCTACCAGGCCGGCATGTTCACCGTCGACCTCGGGGCCGGCCGCAAGAAGGCGGACGATGTGATCGATTACGCCGCCGGGGTCATGTTCGACCGCAAGACCGGCGATGAAGTGCGCATGGGCCAGTGCATCGCCCGCATCCAGGTCGGGCAGGGTTCGCGCGATGGCGCTGAGCTGGTGAAGCGGTATCTGTCATTCGTGACGATCGGAGACGAGAAGCCGGAGGAGCGGCCGTTGATCCACGAGCACCTGGTGTGATGGCCCGTATTGGCTCGGCGTCGTCGACCGGCGCTGCATTCGTCTGCTGGCCAGCGATCTCGCCGAGGCTTTCCCGGATGACGCAGCCGTCAATGAAGCACTTCGCACTCTTCTTCGCGCGAGTGTGGACCTGTCATCCTGAGGCTGCCGGAGCTGCGCCTCGAATGTTGATGCGCGCTCAAATCAGGCGTCGCAGCGGAGGACGCCGAAGGACCCCCCGCGCGCTTGCCGGAAAGGGTGGGGGTAGTTCGTCGATGCTCGCGCCGTCGTGCTCACACGGTATTCGCTACCACCACCCGAACCGGCAAGCTCGCGGGGGGTCCTTCGGCGTCCTACGCCGCGGGAATCAGATTGCGGCAAACATCAACAATTCGTACCGCGGCTCCGGCAGCCTGCTACGAAAACAATGGCAGAGCGGAGCGGGTGGCGGGCACACGAACTCTGAGCTGATCTTTTGGTCAGCGAAAGAAGGTCGTTGTCTGCCGGGATTCAGTCTGGGGTTCACCACATGGTCTAAGGGAGA
>DATLWH010000815.1:0-2636 GCA_035576505.1 Thermoanaerobaculia bacterium
GCTCCCGTGGCGTGCGTCATCCAGAGGTCGGGCGTCACGCTTCCCATCGTGGCCATCCGCTCGAACTCGCTGCCGATGGCGCCGGCCTTCTTCATCTGCTCTTCGATCTGGAAGGCGATCATGTGGCCGATCGGGTAGTCCGGCAGATAGAGAAACGAATCGACCATGTGCGCGTAGACGCCCAGGATCGTCTCGTCGCGCATGTGGAACACCGGCGCGTAGTAGCGGTTCCAGACGTCCTTTGAAATCTGCACCACCGCGTCCTTCAGCTCGGCCGGCGTGGCGTTGGGATGGTCGTACATCCAGTGCCACATCCCCATGTCCACCAGCGCCACCCCGGCGATCTCGTACGCTCCCCAGAAATCGTTCAGCGTCTTGAGCGCGTCGCTCTCGGGCGATGGTTTGGCCAGCCCCAGCAATTCCAGATCGCGGTTCTGAAACACGAATGCCAGCGCCTCGGTGAAGGCCGTGTTCGGAACGCCGGACAGCAACGTGTGATCGACGAGGTTCAGCGAGAACGTCTGCTCGACGTTGTGCCCCATCTCGTGTACGGCGATGTTGTAGCCCTTGTAGTCCATCCCCTCGGCGCCGACGCGCGTTCGCAGATGCGGATGGTCCGCCCGGCGGCCGGCCGGCATGGCGTGGCCTGACCCGCGCGCCGGATCGACGATGATGTTGCCGGCCAGCATCTGCGCCCGCTCCTCGGAGAAGCCGAGCTCGCGGAAGAGACGCGGCATGTCGGCGTGATACGCCTCCGCCGTCGGATACCTCTTCCGGGTGATGGCGTCGAGCTGAGTGTCACTAAAATCACCGCGCGGCCGGAAGCCGTTGTACCAGAGGTCGAACGGCTCCAGCGGCCTTCCCAGCCGCTTTTCGATGAGAGCGGCGACGCGCGGTGCCAGCGGAGAAGAAACGATCTGCTCCAGCATCGCCTTCACGCGCGCCTCCGGCAGCTCGCGCTGCTCGTCGAACTTCCGGGCGATCAGCGTCGGGGCCGTGGGCGAGTATGGATCGGCGAGCTTCGAGGCGTGAAACACGCGCAGGATCATCGCGTACCGCGCGTTCGCCTCGCGCACGGGCGCCTGCGGCGCGTAGTTGTCCGCATCCTTCACCGTGGCCGGTTTGACCGCGTTCGTGGCTGGATTCCAGTCGACGTTCGGGTTGTCGACGACGTCGTTGGGGATCGACTGATCGACGATCCGCTCCATCACGCGCTGGATCGTGCGCTGCTTGGCCAGACCGTCCTTTCCTTCGCTGTACTCCGCTTTGATCTCGTCCCGGAGGTTCCAATGTTCCAGGAGGCGCATCTTCGCTGGGAAGAGCCGCGTCCCCGAGTCATCGACGATGTGGTGCATCCAGATGTTGTAGGTGGCCACGAACTGCGACGCCTCGCCGCTGGCCCTGGCGATGGCGAGATTCACATCCGCCGGCACGCGCCGCGAGAACCGTTGCGCCAGCCGCGCCTCGGCCCACTGCCGCCGCGACCAGGAGTCGCCCTCCGTCAGCCGCTGCTCCAGCGTCGTGAGGGGGAAATTGAGGAGGACGACGAAGGCCAGCTTGTTGGCGAAGAGGTCGTCGCTCAGATGCGCCGAGGCGTCGTAGCCGGCCATGATCTCGTCGAACGGATAGATCGGCCCAAGGTCGAGGTCCGACTGGCGGCGCAGTTCGCGGCCGATCTCGAGCATGTGCCCGTCGAGTTGCTCGAACGCAAACTCCATACGGTTGAAGAGTGCATCGAGGGTCTTCGCATCCCCCGCGAAGTTCGTCCTGGCGAAGTCGGCGAAGGCTGCCGCGTCGCCATCCTCGGCGCGCCAGAAGTCGGCGATCTGCTTCACGCCGCGCTCGGCCCTCGGGCGCTGCGCCGGGCCGTACTTCGCGGTCAGCTCGCTGGTTACCGCTTCGACCGGAAGAGTCATTTGCGCGAGGGCACTGCCGGCCATCGCCAGCGCGATCGCGGCCAGAAAAACGGTTCGTGACACGGAAGCTCCTTTCGCTGCATCGAGGGATGAGCATAGTAATCGCTCTGTTTTACAAGCAAATGCTTGCATAATGCTTGGCGCTATGACATCTTCACGTGCGATTCCATGAGGGAGGGATATCTGATGCAGCAATCCACCAGCCGCGAAGTGCTCGCCTTTCCGGCCGAGCACGCGGCCGCCGAGGCAGTCACGACGATTCTGAGATTCATCGGCGAGGACCCGTCGCGAGACGGCCTCGCCGACACGCCGGCGCGCGTGCTCAAGGCCTGGCGCGAGATGACGTCCGGCTACGACGACGATCCGGCCGAGATCCTGGCTAGAACCTTCGACGAAACGAGCGACGAGATGGTTGTTCTGCGCGGGATCAGCTTCCACTCCACTTGCGAGCACCACCTGTTGCCGTTCTACGGCGAGGTAAGCGTCGGCTATCTGCCGGGCAAAGTGGTTGGAATCAGCAAACTGGCTCGCCTCGTCGACTGCTTCGGTCGCCGTTTGCAGATCCAGGAGCGAATGACGAGGCAGATCGCCGAGTCGATCGAGCGTCACCTCGAGGCCCGCGGTGTCGGCGTCATCGTGCGAGCGCATCACCTTTGCATGGGATGCCGGGGAGTGCGGCAGCAGACCACAGAGATGGTCACGTCGGCTATGCTCGGCACG
>DATLWH010000816.1:0-6259 GCA_035576505.1 Thermoanaerobaculia bacterium
GACTCCCGACTCCCGTCCCCCGCGTCAACAGCCAGGTATTTCGCTTCAGCAACCCTGCAACTCTGCAACTCAGTAACCCGGGCATCGGAGTCCTCGCGCGTGTCGTCTTCTCCGACTCCCGACCCCCGACTCCCGACCCCCGCCAGGTACCGAGCCACCTCATCGATCGGCTTCTGCGTCGCGGATAGTCCGAGGCGCAGCAGCGGTTGCTCCGCCACCTGCTGCAGGCGTTCCAGCGTGATGGCCAGATGGGCGCCGCGGCGGGTGCCGATCACGGCGTGGATCTCGTCGACGATGACCGTGCGGGCGGTGCGGAGCATGTCGCGGCTGCGCTCGGCGGTCAGCAGGAGATAGAGCGATTCGGGGGTAGTGACCAGGATGTGCGGCGGCTTGCGCAGCATGGCCGCGCGCTCGGATGCGGTGGTGTCGCCGGTCCTCACCGCCGCGGTGATGCGCGGCGCCTCCAGCCCCATCTCCTCGGCGATCCGCCTGATGCCGCGGCGCGGCTCGGCCAGGTTCTTGTGGATGTCGGCACTGAGGGCTTTGAGCGGCGAGACATAGACGACACGTACTTCGTCCGGCAGCGGCACCTTCGATCCCTCGACGTACAGATCATCGAGCGCGTTGAGAAAAGCGGCCAGCGTTTTGCCGGACCCCGTCGGCGCGGCGATGAGCGTGTGCCGCCCCTCGCGGATCGCTTCCCATCCGCGGAGCTGGACGGTGGTCGGAGTACCGATCGTTTCGGAAAACCAGCGCTGGAGTACGGGATGGAATGGGGTCAGGGACATGGGGAGGAGTCATTATCTCGCAGCTACCCCGAGCCCAGCTCCACGGCAGTAGTGTGCTCGCCTCCCTGGGACCGCGGGCGTCCCGCCCGCCGATCTCGCACAATCTGAGACCTACTCCCCGAGGGCGTACGAAAGAATTCAGATCTCCCGAGAACGGCGGGCGGGACGCCTGCGGTCCCAGGGAGGCAAGAAGCCTGAGGACATCAGTGTGGTGTACGTTACGCACATGAAAGCAATTCGTGTTTCCCAACTCGGCGGCCCCGAAGTTCTCCAATACGTAGACGTCGATACGCCGAAGCCGGCAGCGGGCGAGGCGCTCGTTCGCATCGAGGCGATCGGGGTGAACTTCATCGATGTCTATCACCGGACGGGGCTCTACAAGCTGCCGCTGCCTTTCACGCCGGGATCGGAAGCGGCGGGGGTGGTGGAGGCGGTCGGGGATGGGGTCGATTCGCTCAAGAAAGGGGATCGCGTGGCGTATGCGATGGTGCGCGGGGCGTACGCGCAGTATGCGGTTGCACCCTCGGACAAGCTGGTACGCCTGCCCGATGCGATCGATGCGAAGACGGCCGCTGCGGCGATGCTGCAAGGCATGACGGCGCACTATCTCTCTACGAGCGTGCATCCCATCGCCGCCGGCGAGACGGTGCTGGTCCACGCCGCGAGCGGAGGGGTGGGGGCGCTGCTGGTGCAGATGGCGAAAATGCGCGGGGCGCGCGTTCTCGGTACGGCATCGACGAAGCATCTGCACATCGCGCGCGAGGCCGGCTGCGACGTGGTGATCGACTACACGAAGGATGATTTCGAGTCGATCGTGATGGCGGAGACCGCCGGCAAGGGATGCAACGCCGTCTACGACTCCGTAGGCAAGACGACGTTCGACAAGAGCCTGGAGTGCTGCGGTCTACGGGCGATGCTGGGGCTCTTCGGACAGTCGAGCGGGACCGTGCCGCCGTTCGATCCGGGGCGGCTGGCCAAGAACGGCGTGTTCCTGACGCGCCCGAGCCTCGCGCACTACACGCACACGCGCGAGGAGTTGCTCGACCGCGCCCGCGAAGTCTTCGAATGGATCGGCTCCGGACGGCTCAAGCTGCGCATCGACCGCGAGGTGCCGCTGTGCGACGCCGCCGAAGCACATCGGGCGCTGGAGGCGCGGGAGACGACCGGGAAGGTGCTGCTGATTCCGTGACCTCGGCGCCTCGCGCCCGCGTTGAGGCAAGCCGGAGTCGACGCTTGAGATTGGACATTTCGGGCGTACCAGGAAGTTGTGCGTGACGCGCGCGAAGGTGCGCTTGGACAATTCAGCCCCGCGCTCGGCGCGGGGTTTTGATCGGGAAATGGAGTGCGGCCGCGGAGGCGGCCTCCACAAGGAGCACGAGGTCGTGGATCAGATGCGGAGATCGGAACGGTTGTCGTGGCCGCCTCCGCGGCCACAAATCCTACGATCCCCAAAAACCCCGCGCCGAGCGCGGGGCTTCATTGTCCGGCGCGCCTACGCGCGCGTACCGCGTCGTTTCGCGCCGCCGTTAAGCACAGACAAGAGTGTCTGTGCCACATCGGACCTCTTTATTCGACGGAGCTCTGTGAATCAACCGACAACCGACAACGCGCGCGGTAGCCGAGCAATCACAGCCCGAAACGCTCGCCGTCTTTCGCGACGATCACCCCCGCGCGCCCTCCCCGCAGCAACGGATTCGACTGATTGAGATGGATGAAACGCACCTTCGCCAGCAACGGCGATGCGGCAAGCCGTGACAACGTCTCCGTCATCAGCGGATGCGGGATCTCGCGCAGGTCGCGGCCAGGCAACTCGCCGGCGTCGTAGAAGGTGCCGTCGAGGTAGGCGACGTCGACGCGGGCCAGCACCGATTCGAGAGGTGTGGACCACTTCTCCCACTTGTCGATGTCCGGCAGCCAGAGGATGGAGCGGGAGGGGCCGCGGATGAGAAAGGCCACCGTCTCGGAGTACTCGTCGCGATGAGGCACCAGCATCGGCGTGACGCTGATGCGCTCGTTCAGCGAGACGGCCATACCGTCTTCGATCGGCGCCAGTTCGATGTTGTGGAGTCTGATGAGCTGGTCCCACGGAGCGTTGTGCCCCAGGAACTCGCGCATGCGGGGCATGGCGTAGACGCGCACCGAGTGCGCTCCGATCACTTCGCGGCCGAGTTGCGCCAGGCCGAGGTAGTGGCCGATGTGGGCGTGGGTGAGGAGGATGCCGTCGAGGAGCGGCGCGGCGTCCGCGCGCGGCGCGGCCTCCTCGAGCGTGCGGAGCTGGGAAGGGAAGTCGGGGGTGGCATCGATGATCCAGCGCTGCCTCGACTGCGGATCGACGATGGCCAGCGACACCACACGCTGCCTGAGTTTCGGATCGTGCCACGCAGCGACGCAGTCGGGCCGGTTGCATCCGGCCTGGGGATAGCCGCCGTCCTGGGCGATGCCGAGGACGACGGCGTAAGGAGATGTCGGTAATGGCACCGAGGCGCAGGCTGCGAGGAGGAGCAGAAGGCTTATCCGCAGATGTCGCAGATAAACGCAGATGGAGGACGATCTTTCTGTTTTATCTGTGTACATCTGCGGATGAATCCTGCGGCACACCACTATCATTCCACCATGCGCATCGCACTCATCACACTTCTCTTCGCCGCCAACGCCCTCGCGCAGAACGACGCCGGCGAGGTCTCCTTCGCCAACTCCGGCGCTGCCGAGGCGCAGAAGCCGTTTCTGCACGGCCTGGCCCTGCTGCACGACTTCGAGTATCCCGATGCGGCCAGGGAGTTCCGCGACGCGCAGAAGATCGATCCGTCGTTTGCCATGGCTTACTGGGGCGAGGCCATGACGTACACGCATCCGGTCTGGTTCCAGCAGGATGCCGCGGCCGCGCGCGCGGTGCTGCAACGCCTCGGGGCGACGCCGGAGGAGCGGCTGGCCAGGGCAAAGACCGAGCGCGAGCGCGATTACCTTCGCGCCGTCGATGTGCTCTATGGCCAGGGGACGAAAGACGAGCGCGATTTCAAGTACGCCGACGCCATGCGCGCCGTGCACGAGCGTTATCCCGACGATGTCGATGCCACCGCCTTCTATGCCGTGGCGCTCCTCGGCACCTCGCATCACGGGCGCGACTTTGCCACCTACATGCGCGCCGCGGCGCTGCTCGAAGAGGTCCTGCCTGCGCATCCGACGCATCCCGGCGTGTTGCATTACCTCATCCACTGCTACGACGATCCGATCCACGCGCCGCTCGGCATGCGCGCCGCGCGCCGATACGGCGCCGTGGCGCCCAATGCCGGACACGCGCTGCATATGACCTCCCACATCTTCATCGCCATGGGGATGTGGGACGCCGTCATCGACGCCAACCGCCGCGCCATCGACGTCGTCAACCGGCAGCGCGCCGCGAAGGGGAAGCCCGCGGCCGCCTGCGGCCATTACCCGCTCTGGCTCCATTACGCCTATCTCCAGGCGCACCGCTTCGACGACGCGCGCAAGGCACTCGATGCCTGCCGCGCCTCGGCCTTCGTGCAGCCGTTCGTCTCCGCGGGAGAGATGGATTCGTATGAGGGGAGGATCGATTCCTTCGCCGACATGCGCGCCCACCAGATCGCCAGCGGCGGAACGTTGACGGCGACTGATGACGTAACGATCCCACCCGGCCCCGAGCACGCCGGTGCGCGCTTCACGATGGCATACGGCGATGTACTGGCCGCGCGCCACGATCCCGCGGCGTTGAAGGCGGCGGTGATCCGGCTGCACGAACTGCAGAAAGACGCGCTGGCGAGCACGGAGCAGCACCACTCCATGAACCCGAGCCAGCGCATCCGTGCCGAGGTCATGGTGCAGCAGGCCGACGCGCTGCTCCTCGTCGCCGAGGGCAAGCGCGATGAGGCGATCGCGATGCTGGAGAAGACCGCGAAGAGCGAGACGACGATGCCATTCGAGTTCGGTCCGCCTGTGGTCGAGAAGCCGACCTACGAGCTCCTCGGCGACGAGTTGCTGGCCGCCGGCCGCGCGGCCGACGCAGAGGCCGCCTATCGTTCCGCACTCGAACGAACTCCCGGGCGGGCGGGGGTGGTGGAGGGGCTGGGGCGGGCGCGAGCAGCGGTCAGGTGAGATTCAAGCGAGGTTTCGCCGCGCCCTAGGCTGGTGCCGTGAATCGCGAGTAAGCAAATTTTTGTCGACATTGAGGTCGCGGACCTCATTCATGACGAATTTTTGTCAACGTTGAAGACGCGGACGTCGTTCATGACCAAATTTTCGTCAACGTTGATGTCGCGGACGTCATTGATGACTAATTTTTGTCAACGTTGAGGACGCGGACGTCGTTCATGAGCAAATTTTTGTCAACGTTGAAGACGCGGACGTCATTCATGACGAATTTGTCGTCATTCACATCAAACTTCTCGTCATTCACATCAAACGTTTGCTCATCCACGGCGAACGTCTCGTCATCGTTGTAGTCACGGACCCAATCAACGACGAGAATTCCACCGTCGGTGAGGCCGCGGACGTCATCGATGGCGATCTCACCGGTGGGATCTCGGCTGTCAACGATGACGTTGACACCGGCGACTTTGATTACTATTCGAATTCCGTGAAGCTCGCGATCATCGCCATCCTCTTCGCCTTCGCCGCCCACGCCGAGGTCACGATCACCATCGATCGGAACGCGGGCGCGGCGGCGACGCCGGCGTTCCGGTTTGCGCACGTCCCTTCGCCGGCGAAGGATGACGCGGCCTCGGCCTCGAAGGTCGAGCTCATCGCCGGCACGGTCGACCGCGGCAGCGCGGGGCTGGCGGCGCTGACCGACGGCCGCCTGCCCGGCACCGAGGATGAGCCGGAGGCGAACCTCTTCTTCCGCGGCGATTCGTGGGGCGGCAGGTTCCGCATCGACCTCGGCGCGGTGACCGACATCGGGGAAGTGAACAGTTACTCGTGGCATCCCGACACGCGCGCGCCGCAGGTGTATCGCGTGTATGCCTCCGATGGAACCGATCCGGGTTTCAATCCAGCGCCGGGGGTGAAGGTCGACCCGGCCACCTGCGGCTGGCGCGAGGTCGCCTTCGTCGACACGCGCACGCAGGAAGGCGACGGCGGCGGTCAATACGGTGTCAGCATCACGGATACAACCGGTTCGCTCGGCCGTTATCGCTATCTTCTCTTCGACGTTTTCGAGACGGAGGGCGACGATCCGTGGGGGAACACCTTCTACAGCGAGATCGACGTGGTGGCGAAGAAATGATCCGGCGCGTTGCCCTGCTGCTGCTGTTCGCCTGCGCGACGCTGGCGCGCGCGGCCGATCCTCCCGACCTGACGAAACAGCCGACGCTCTACGTCGTCGGCTATGCCCACCTCGACACGCAGTGGCGGTGGGAGTACCCGCGCACGATCGGCGAATACCTGCCGCACACGATGCACGACAACTTCGCTCTCTTCGAGAAGTATCCGCACTACATCTTCAACTTCAGCGGCGC
>DATLWH010000817.1:0-4334 GCA_035576505.1 Thermoanaerobaculia bacterium
AAGACGCACGAGCACATCCAGTTCGGCAGCGGCACCTTCGAACCGCGCCTGGCCGCACAGTGGACGGATGGCCCCCTCTTCGCGCGCGCCGAGGCGAAGCTGAGCCTTTACGAAAACCGGAACGGATACCGCGCGCCGACGACCTTCACATGGTCCGCCGGCCCGACTCTCCACGCCGGCAGGGTCACGATCACGCCGAGCCTGGACGGGCAGTACCAGACGCTGGGCCGCTGGAGCGGCGTGGTCGATGAAGGGAGCGGATTCGAAGACGGAGGGTTGCGTCTGCAGGTCTCGCTCCCCTTTCGAGGGCTGGCGCTCTCCCCAGGGATCTATCACCAGCTCTGGTCGCACGGCTTTGACGAACAGACGTTCCGCCAGAAGACTACCTGGTCGCTGTCGCTGATGCGGATGTTCTGAGCGGCGTTACCCGGGGAGCGTGCATGCTTCGTTTGCAAGCATGCATGCTTGGTTTCCGAGCATGAATGCTTCGTTTGGAAGCATGCATGCTTGGTTTTCGAGCATGAATGCTTCGTTTGGAAGCATGCATGCTTGGTTTTCGAGCATGAATGCTTCGTTTGGAAGCATGCATGCTTGATTTCCGAGCATGAATGCCTCGTTTGGAGGCATGCATGCTCGATATAAACCCTGTGGCGGCTCTGCCGTAACATGAGGGTGATGACGACCGCACGCGCGAGCCCCTACCCGCTGCTCTTCCTCGGTGCCGGGGGGTTGGCGGCGCTCGCGGCGGTCATCGTCCGCACGCAGATCTACGCCGCGCATCCCGACGTTCTGGCGTGGGCGTTCACCTGCGACCTGACGATCTCGCTGCCTCTCCTCTGGTGGCTCTTCGCAGTGAAGACGGGGCGCGCCGGCGCGGTGACGCTCATCCCGATCTTCGTCATCGGCGTCGCCGCGGCAGCGCGGATCATCCCCGCGGCACAGCACGGGTTCGTCGACCAGCTTCGCTATATCGCCGCACCGCTCGACCTGGTCACCATCGCGCTCATCGCCCGGCGTGTGGCGCGCATCCGTCACGTCGAGGGGAGCGGCGATCCGATCGACCGCATCGAGCGCGCCTGCGCGGAGCTCTTCGGCAACCGCGCCGGCCGCATCGTCGCCTTCGAGATCTCCATGTTTTATTACGCGCTCTTCGGCTGGCGCAAGCGCGCGCCGCTGGGGTTCACCGTGCATCAGCGAAACAACTGGGCCACGCTCGTCGGCGTGCTGGTCTTCCTGATCGGCGTCGAGTCAGTGGCTGCGCATCTCGTCATACAGCTCTGGAGCGTGAAAGCGGCATGGATTATGACCACGCTCGACCTCTACACCCTGCTCTGGCTCCTCGGCGATTATCAGGCGCTGCGCCTGCGGCCCACGCGCATCGACGGCAGCACGCTCGTCCTCAACTACGGCCTGCGCTGGCGCGCGGCGATCCCGCTGGCCGCTGTCACCGCGATCGAGCCGGTCCGCAACGAGGGCGACTGGAAGCGCAAGAGCGTCCTGAAAGTGGCCATGCTCGACGAGCCGCGCCTTCTCATCCGCTTGGCCACCCCGCTGACCGCGCACGGCCTGGCGGGGATGACGCGAACGATCGATGCCGTAGCGATGCTCGCCGACGACGATGCCGGTTTCGCGGACGCTCTGCGGGCGGCTATGCCCGCATCGTGTCCGGCCGCCACGTCTTGATGCTCTTCTTGATCTCCTCGTTCCCTTTCAGTTCGCCGTTCAGAACAGAGCGCGTCAGACCAGCCAGTTCGGCTTCGTCGCCGCAGAAGCGCAGCGCGACCAATTGCGGGGCCGAGAGCTCGCCGACGCGCCCGCGGAGGTCGTCGGGCAGGCAGCGCTGCAGGCGCAGCGTTTCCTCGAGCCGGATCAGACGATTCTGAACGCTGAGCACCATCACCCGCGAGGCGAGCGCGAGACAGACCAGCGCAAACGCGACCACGACCTCCCACCACACCACCCGTGCGCCCCAGTGACGAAAGGCGTAGACGATGCGGACGACCAGGTTGATGACGAGCAACGGGATGGCGATGAAGTGGAACAGAGGAAAGAACCGGCGGTGGGTGGCGTAGGTCTGGGTAGCTTCGGCCATAAAGAGCCTCCTCTTTGAGGACAACAGGATCGCACAAACGTCAATGGCGCACGCCGCGCCGCCGCGGCGGGATGGGGGGCACGGACACGATGACGGCATCCGTTGGGAATCCGCAGACGAACGGGTAGGGGAACTGTGGATCGGTCGAGTTCAGCAGCACGTGAACCTGATAGCGGTACGTCCTGCCGGGCCGCACCGCGCTGTCCGTCAACGCGCCTGAGGTCGCGAACACGCGCGTGAGGAATGTCAGCGGGCCATCGCCTTCGCCGCGCAGCACGTCCGAATAGCCGAACGGGCTCCCGGGAAGCGTCCATTGCAGCGACACCTTCGAACCCGCTGCCGAAGCAGACACCGCCGGCGCCGCGGCGCGGCCCGACGCGCGCGCGGAGAAGCAGGCGCCGGAGCCGGCGGGCACGAACTGCATGCCGATGCGGCTGCGGCCGAACGTGAGGTCGACAGGCGAAACGCCGAAGCAGTTCCCCGAGCGCGCCCACAGCCGAATGCGATTCGGCGCCGAGGCACCCCAGTGAATCGGATCGGTATAGAAGAACTTCTGCGAACGCCCGGGCGGCACGGCAAACTCGACGAGCGTGAAGTCGGCCGTCGAGCACGCGCTCGGATCGGCGCACGTGGTATCGGAGGATTCGATGAGGGCGTCGCAGGTGCCTGCCCGTCCGTCTTCGTAAATCGCTTCGACCGTCAGCGTGACCACGCCGCTGGTGTGGCTCCGATTCTCGATCTCGACGTATCCGTCACCGAATCCCGTGTAGTCGTCGATGAAGGTCCCGGCCGGCGTAAGCGGCGCCGCCGGCAACTGCGCATCGATGAGCAAGTCGTACTTTCCGCACGCCGGCGTGCCGCCCAACCCGCCCGTGCCACCCGATCCCCCTTCAGCGACGACGAGGCAATTGAGCGGCTGGTGCGCTGTGCCGAGCGATCCGTTCGCTGTGCCGTCGAGCGACGGGAGAGCCTTGCCGTCGATCGTCGCCGGCGCCATCGCCGCTTCGACCTGCGCCAGCATCAGAACGGCCGGAACATCTGTCCGCGCTTCCAGGCGTACGGTGTGAGGGCCGGCGGCGATGACGCCGCCGCCGGCGTGGTCCCAAAGAGCGAGGCCGCCACCGGGCGGAATGACGACAGGGAACGGCGAGAGGGGAACATCGTCGACGACATAGCGAAACTCGATGGCCTCGCCGCCGGCGAATTCGACGTAGCTCTGGAAGTAGAGATGCGCTGCTTCCGTCAGCACCAGATCGAGCGAAGGACCGGCAACAGCCCAATCGCCGCCGATCGTCGTGCTGTGCGAATCGATCCGCGAATCGCCCGGAAAGCGTGCCGATGGAAACCCCTGCGCGGTAATGAAAATGAGGCGAAGGCTGATGCGGCCTTCGCCGGTGACGCGTCCGTCGATTGCCACGCGATGCCGCCCGGCGGCGACGTGCGGCAGAATGATGTTGATGTCATCCCCTTGCGGGAAGCCGCTCTGGCCGACGCGGAAATGAAACGTCGCGCCGGCCGGTACGTCGTCGAGCAGCCAGCGGTACTCGACGTCGACGCCCGGCGTGGTCGGATCGGTGAGCTGGAGAAACCCGCGCGCCACGACGGTGACCTCGTTCGATGCCGTGATGTTGACCCGCTCGGTCTGGGCGCAGCTCTCGAAGACGCGCTTCCACCCTTCCCCGCCCACGATGTCCGTAGCCGGGATCAGACGGCGCGTTCGGATCACCTCGAAGTAGGGAAACTCCCCTTCCTGATGGTACTGATCGGAACAGAACGTACAGCAGGGGCTCCCACCCCGCGCAAGCTCCGGGATGCAGAGCATCACAAGGAGCGGGAGGCCGAGCCGGAGGCGCATCGGAGTCAGAAAACGTATTTCGGGGTGGCGTGGACAGCCAGCAGCTTCGCGCTCAGCTCCGCGCCAGGCTGGACGCGGAAGTGCTGGTTGACCTTCAGCCGCAACTCGCCGCCGTTGGAGTTGCCGGCCAGGCTCTGCGGAAGCTCGACGATCGTGACGGTCAACGGTACTTCGCCCTGATGCTCTTCCACGATCTCCCGGATTCGGCGCACCGTCTCCTCCGACATGCGCGGGTACGGCACCTCCAGGGCGATCTCCTTCACCTTCTTGTCGCGAATCCCTTCCAGCGGAATGATCTCCAGCGCATTGAGCTCGGGCGTGATGGGAGATTCGTGGAACGCGGCCGCGTGAGAGGCGAAGGATGGTTCTTCGTCGGGAGTCGGGAGT
>DATLWH010000818.1:0-2034 GCA_035576505.1 Thermoanaerobaculia bacterium
GACGTTCAAGGATCAGCAGGCGCAGCTCGAGGACAAGGACCTGAACACCTACGGCTTTCTCGGCTATCCGCTCCTGCAGACCGCCGACATCATTATCTACAGGGCCAACTTCGTGCCGGTGGGCGAGGACCAGGCCTCCCATCTCGAGTTCTCGCGCGAGGTGGTCCGCCGTTTCAACAACTTCTACGGCGATGTTTTCCCCGAGCCGCAGCCGCTCTTCACCGAGACCCCGAAGGTGCCCGGCCTCGATGCGCGGAAGATGTCGAAGTCGTACAACAACACCATCGGGCTGACGTCGAGCGCCGACGAGATCCGCGCGCTGGTGATGACGATGTTCACCGACCCGAACCGCATCCGGCGCAAGGATCCCGGCAATCCCGACATCTGCAACCTCTTCCAGTTTCACAAGCTCTTCTCGAACGAGGAGACGATCGCGCGCGTCGACCGCGAGTGCCGCGCCGCCGAGATCGGCTGTGTCGATGACAAGAAGCTCCTGGCCGAGATCATGATCGAGTCCCTGCGGCCGATTCGTGAGAAGCGTGAAGAGATCGACCGCGATCCCTCGATCGTCTGGGACGTGTTGCGCGAGGGCAACCGGAAAGCCCGCGAGCGCGCGCAGCAGACCATGCAGCTCGTGCGCGACGCCATCAAGATCAACTACCACGGACTGCAATGACGACGATGGCGGACGAAGAGAAAGAGCTCGCGGTCACCCAGCCGGCCGACGACCGCCCCGCCGATGAGCAGGACGAAAGCGCGGGCGCGCTCAACGTCACGCTGCCCTCGTTCCACGGACCGCTCGACCTCCTGCTGCATCTCATCAAGCAGCACAAGATCGACATCTACGACATCCCCATCGCCCTCATCACCGAGCAGTACACCGGCTATCTCGACGCGATGGAGGAGCTGAGCCTCGACGTCGCCGCCGACTACATCTACATGGCGGCGCTGCTGATTCACATCAAGTCGAAGATGCTGCTGCCCCACGACGAGACCGAGGGAGCGGCCGAAGATCCGCGCCAGGAGCTGGTCGATCGCCTGCTCGAATACCAGCGATTCAAGGCCGTGGCGGAATCGTTCGCCGAGCTGGACGTGCTTCGCATGGGCGTCTGGCCGCGTCCGGCCACGCCGATCCCGGGCACCGACGCATCGGAGATCGACATGAGCGAGGTGGGACTCTTCGATCTCATCGATGCGTTCCGTTCCGCGCTCAATCGTTACAAGCAGAACCACCCGCACGCCATCGAGCTGCGGCGCATGACGCACAAGATCTCCGACAAGATGCGTGAGCTGTATGCCAAGCTGCAGGAGAAATCGCCGATCCGTCTGCAGTGGTTTCTGGAAGGGCGCGACCGCAACGAGTTGATCGCCATCTTCCTCGGTACGCTGGAGCTGGTGCGCCTCGGCGGTATCTCGCTGAAGCAGAGCAAGAACTTCGGCGAGATTCTCATCGGCAAAACAGACTCGACGATCGACGAGGCCATGTTCTCGATGTTCGACAACACGTAGTGGAAGAGTGAAGAGTGAAGGGTGAAGAGTGAAACTAGTGGATTCGTGGATTAGTAGATTAGTGATCAGGGGTCAGCTCTGATCCACTAATCACTAATCCACTGATCCACGAACCTACCAATCGCCCTTCGAAAGTGACAACGGATGCCAATGGAACCAAACGAACTACGGGCCGCTCTCGAGGCCATCCTTTTCGTCAGCAACGAACCGGTCAAGCTCGACGAGCTTGCCGAGGCGTTTGCGGATGAAGGGAGGGAGGCGGTCGTGGCGCAGCTCGAAGAGATCAAGCGCGGCCTCGACGCCAACCTTGGCGGCTTCATGCTCGAGCAGACTGCCGGCGGCTGGCGTCTGGCCACGCGCGCGGAGCACGATCCGATTCTCAAGAAGTACTTTGCGAAAAAGGGCGAGAACCGGCTTTCCATCGCCGCGCTGGAGACGCTGGCCATCGTTGCCTACCGGCAGCCGATCACGGCACCCGAGGTTTCGGAGATCCGCGGCGTCAACTCCAACCAGACCATCCGCACG
>DATLWH010000819.1:0-3698 GCA_035576505.1 Thermoanaerobaculia bacterium
TAGACCATGTGGTGAACCCCAGACTGAATCCCGGCAGACAACGACCTTCTTTCGCTGACCAAAAGATCAGCTCAGAGTTCGTGTGCCCGCCACCCGCTCCGCTCTGCCATTGTTTTCGTAGCAGCCTGCCGGAGCCGCTGAACGAGCGCAGCGAGCGAAGTGCGGCGGAGGACGGCGAAGGATGACAGATCAACACTCACCCGCGCTGTGAGAAATGCCGGGTTACCTGCGAGTGCCGGCGCCGATCACTGGAAGCGCCTCCAGCAGCCGCGCGATGTCATCGTCCGTCGTGTACGCCGCGCAACCCACCCGCACGACGCCGTCCGGACAACCGAGCCGCTCGATGCACGTCGTCGCGTAGAAGTCGCCGTTGCTGCAGAAGAGCGCGGCAGAAGCGAGCTGCCGCGCAACGTCGTCGGGATGAACGCTTTCGATCGTGAACGATACGGTCGGAGTCCTCGGCTCTCCCGGAGGCGGGCCGTAGACACGCACCTTCGGCAGCGCGATCAATCCGTCCCAGAGCGTCCGCAACTGTCGTTCGCCGCGCGCGTGCAACGCATCGTACGTACGCGCCAGGCGTTCGCGCCGCGTACCACCGCCGCCCGCGAGCGAGGCCAGGAAGTCCACCGTCGCGGTGATGCCCGCGATTGCTTCGTGATTCTGCGTTCCCGTCTCCGCCCGCTCCGGCGCCCAGTCGGGCGCGGGCTCGAGTTTCGGAAACGGCAGCGCGTCGAGCAGCGCGCGGCGCGTGAACAGGATGCCGGCGTGCGGGCCGTAGAACTTGTACGACGAGCAGGCCAGAAAATCGCAGCCGATCGTCTGCACGTCAACCAGCTCATGAGGCACGAGGTGGACGGCGTCGACGAAGAAGAGCGCTCCCGCCGCGCGCGCCGTCCTGCCGGCCCGGTCGAGATCGTTGATCGTGCCGACCGCGTTCGATGCCGCCCCGACCGCGATCAACTTCGTGCGTCGCGACACCAGCGACGCCAGGTGCTCGTAGTCGATCTGCGCCGTCTCCGGAATCATGCGCGCCGTGCGGACGACGATGCCGCGATCGGCTTCCAGCGCACGCCATGGCGCGACGTTGCCATGATGATCGAGCTCGGTGACGATGACCTCATCGCCCGCCTGCCATGTCCGCCCGAGGGCCCGCGCGAGGTGAAACGTCAGCGTGGTCATGTTCGCGCCGAAGGCGATCTCGTTCGGAGCGGCGTTGATCAGATCCCCAACAGCCTGGCGCGAACGATCGATGATCGCGTCCGTCTCTTCGCTCGTCGGATAGAGCCAGTGCGTGTTGGCGTTGTGGTGAAACAGATAGTCGCTCATCGCCTCGGCCACCACGCGCGGCACCTGCGTCCCGCCGGGAGCATCGAAGTAGGCCACGCTCCTGCCGTTGTGGATGCGGTCGAGGGCGGGGAAGTGCTGGCGGATTGTTTCGATTGATGCGATAGCCATAAAAGCTCATCCGCAGATGACGCAGATATACACAGATAAAAGCAATCGCATCTGCGTTACATCTGCGTCATCTGCGGATCAATGGTTTTTTCACTCCAGGATCTCCGCCTTGTCCCCTTCTTCCGTCAGCCAGATCTTCCGGTCACCGGCGCGGTTCTTGGCCAGCAGCATGTCGATGGTCGCGTCCGCACCATCCTCGGCCACGAGGACGAGTCGCACGAGGCGGCGCGTGTCGCGGTTCATCGTCGTCTCGCGGAGCTGGAGCGGATTCATCTCGCCGAGGCCTTTGAAGCGCTGGATGTTCACCTTGCCGCGGATCCCTTCCGCCTCGATGCGCTGCAGGATGCCGTCGCGCTCGTGGTCATCGAGCGCGTAGTAGACGTTCTTGCCGACGTCGATGCGATACAACGGCGGCATGGCCACGTGGATGCGTCCGTCGAGCACCAGCCTGCGGAAATGGCGGACGAAGAGCGCCGTCAAGAGAGTGGCGATGTGCGCGCCATCCGAGTCGGCATCGGCCAGGATGCAGACCTTGCCGTAACGGAGACCCTTCACATCCTCGCTGCCGGGATCGACGCCGAGGGCCACGGCGATGTCGTGAACCTCCTGCGACGAGAGCACCTCGTTGGGATCGACTTCCCACGTGTTCAGGATCTTGCCGCGCAGCGGCATGATGGCCTGGTACTCGCGGTCGCGGGCCTGCTTGGCCGAGCCGCCGGCGGAATCACCTTCGACGAGGAAGAGCTCTGTCAGATTGAGATCGGTCGACGTGCAGTCGGCCAGCTTGCCCGGCAGCGCCGGGCCGCTGGTCAGCTTCTTGCGCTCGACCTTCTTTCCCTGGCGAAGCCGCGTCATGGCCGAGGAGATGGCCACCTGGGCGATCCGCTCCGCGTCGGCGACGTTGTTGTTCAGCCAGATCGAGAAGGAGTCCTGGGCCACGCCGGAGACGAACGCGGACGCTTCGCGCGACGACAGCCGGTCTTTCGTCTGGCCCGTGAACTGCGGCTCGGTCATGCGCAGCGAGAGGATGTATCCGCAGTGCGACCAGACATCCTCGGGGGCGAGCTTCACGCCGCGCGGCAGCAGGTTCCGCAGCTCGCAGAATTCGCGGATGGCCTCGGTCAGGCCGGTGCGGAAGCCGTTCACGTGCGTGCCGCCCTGCGCCGTCGGGATCAGGTTCACGTACGACTCGGTGACGAGATCGCTGCTGTCCGCCTCCGGCAGCCAGACCACGGCCCAGTCCACCTCTTCGTTCGATCCCTTGAACGTGCCGACGTACGGCATCTCCGGAATCGTGGTCAGCCCGGCCAGCTCCGACATCAGGTAGGCAGGCAGGCCGTTCTCGTAGTACCACTCTTCGCTCTCACTACCATCCACCTCGCTGATGAAGCGAAGGCGCAACCCCGGCGCCAGAACGGCCTTGGCGCGCATGACGTGCTTGAGGCGCGGGACATTGATTTTGGGAGTATCGAAAAACTTCTCGTCGGGCCAGAAACGGATGGTCGTGCCGGTGTTGCGCTTGCCGACCTGGCCGACGATCTTCAGCTCCTGCTTTTTTTTGCCGTCGGCGAAGGCCATGAAGTATTCGTTGCCGTCGCGCCGCACCCACACCTCGAGGCGCTTCGAGAGCGCGTTGACGACGGAGACGCCGACGCCGTGCAGTCCGCCCGAGAAGCGATAGCTCTTGTCGGAGAACTTGGCCCCGGCATGGAGGCGTGTGAGGATGACTTCGACGCCCGACACATGCTCCTTGGCGTGCCGGTCGACCGGCATCCCCCGCCCGTTGTCGGTCACGGTGAGCGAGTTGTCGTCGTGCAGCGTGACGACGATCTCATCGCAATGTCCGGCGATGGCCTCGTCGGCGGAGTTGTCGATGACCTCCTGCGCCAGGTGGTTGGGCCGTTCGGTGGTGGTGTACATGCCGGGACGCTTGCGCACCGGCTCGAGTCCCGTGAGGACTTCGATGGCAGAACTGTCGTAGTTGGTGGTCATGCTTTTCGTGGATACCGGCCCCCGCTCCGCGCATCGCTCACTCGCCCGCGCGGGGACCGGGGTGATTCTAACGCGAGATGCTCACACGCGAGCGTGTGTCACGGAGTTACCTGTCATCCTGAGACGAGATGGTGCCGCGCCGCGTCACCACGGATGAAAACGGGTGAGGGCTTCGGCGCGGGCCGGGCGGGCGATACGCTATCCCCCGCCCGGGGAGGGGTGTCGAGGTCGTCCGCAGTCTGTCGGTTCTA
>DATLWH010000820.1:0-8337 GCA_035576505.1 Thermoanaerobaculia bacterium
CCGCCCCACAGCGCGGCGTGGCCGTGAATGAGATCGGGAACGCCGTAGACGAGGGCATACGATTCGACGAGCCGCCGCATGAGGCGCGACCAGAGCAGCGACCCCGTGACGGTCTGGGCGAAGGTGCTCCAGCCCTTCATCCGTATCGTCGGAACGTCGTCTTCATCACGCGCCTCGGTCTGGAAGTGGCTGACTGTGAGGTTGAGGCCTGTGAAGCGCGAGAGACTGCGGCGTTCGACGAATGCCACGCCGACCTGTACTCCGGCCGCGCTCAGAGCGAGTGCCTGATCGCGCACGAACATTCCACGCCAGGGCTTGTCCGAGGTGCTGTACCACGACGGCAAATGGAGGATGTGCATGAGCGCTCCGTGGCATCAAATGGGCGGCGGCTACGCGCCGCCGCCCCGATCGAGGAGGAAAGGATCAGATGGCAACGGTCCAGAGGACGGTGCCGCTGCTGCTGATCGCGACGATGCTGCGTGTGGCTGTGCCACCCGAGGTCGCAGCCGGTACGATTACGACGGCGTAGGTACCGCCGTTGAACGGCGTCAAGTCATTGACCCGTCCGGTGATGCTGAGCGTCCATGCCTGGGTACCGCTCGAGACCGCCAGCGCCTTCAGCGTAGTCGTCGGTGTCGTCGCGCCTGTGGCCGTGCCGTCGTACACCTCGAGCACCTGAGAGTCGGACAACTGGACCTCCGTGCGCACTGATGGGAGCGTTGAGGTCCAGGCGATGGCGCCATTGCGGACGGCCACGAGCTCGGCGACGGGAGCTGCGTGCGTGCTGTTGGCCGCGGCGCGCGTGATGATCACGGTGCCGTCCGGCGCGACGCTGAGAGCGCCGCCGGGGCCCTCGAAACTGCCGCCGCCCGGACCGCCCGGTCCACCGTGGTTGTCGGCAACGGCGAGCGTCGCTGCCATCAGAAGTGCGAGAACTGCGATACCTGTTTTCTTCATGGGTGTGTCTCCTTTGCGGGTTGGTACCAGAACAAGCGTGGTGCCATGCCCGCGTAGGGTGGAAGCGGCGTTTTGCGAGTCAGAATGACGCGACAAAGGGGACGGAATGACTCACAAGGTGTGGCGGAAGGACGCGCTCGGCTGAGAGAGGCGAATCGCTTGCGAATATGTCCGTTCCGACATATGTTTGGTAGAGATGCGAAGCGGGAAGCCGCTGGTGTGGCTGCACGGCGAGGTTAAGACACCACCGTTTTCTCATGCCGCCAGAGTAGAAGCCGGCTTTCTCCTCCGCCGATTGCAAGACGGGGAATTGCTCGAGATGCCGGTCTCCAGGCCCATGCCTGACATCGGTCCTAACTGTCATGAACTACGCATCAACGACGACGACAAGACGTTTCGAATCGTGTATTACATCGATCCCGAGGCGGTAGTGATTCTTGGAGTGTTCTTGAAGAAGACCAGAGCGACACCGAAGCAGACAATTGATGTCACGCGTAAGCGTCTTCGTGCGTATCGTCACGCGGTACAGGAGGAAAGCCGTGAAGATTGAGAAGAGGCGCAGGCTCGAGGCCGCAGGATGGCGAGTCGGCGAGGCGCGAGATTTCCTCGAGCTGACTCCTGGCGAAGCGGAGTTCGTCGAAATCAAGCTGGCGCTCGCCCGCAGGGTTCGTGAGCTACGGGAAGAAAAAGAGTGGAGTCAGGCAGAGTTCGCTCGTCTTGTCGGGTCGAGTCAGTCGCGCGTGGCGAAGATGGAGGCTGCCGATCCAACCGTCAGCGTTGATCTATTGGTGCGCTCGCTCCTGGCCGCGGGTGCCAATCGCCGCGAGCTCGGACGCATCGTCGGTTCCACGCGCCGGTAGAACATCTCGATTGCCACTCGAGGCCCCCGTCACCACGCTCTCCCGCTCCAGTACGTGTACGAGCTCCGCCACCCGCCGCCCGTCGAGGTACTCGCGCGCCATCTCCGCGAACAGTTGCTCGACGCCCGCGCGGTGGCGACGAAAGAGAGCTGGTGGCGGGTTGAGACCATGGGCGCGTAACGCATGGATCAGGTTCAGAGCCGGGGAGCCGCTGGGAAGCCGTTGCGGAAGGTCGTAGACGTGCGGGGGGGCGATTTCTTCTGTGCGCTGCTTCAACCCGAGGATGCGGCGTCGCGTACGATTCTTCGACGCGACGGTTTCGACGATACGACTGTGTGCCTCGGGCAGGAAGTAGATGGCGCGGACCGATTCCCGCGTTTGCCCGATACGGTGCGCACGGCCGTTCCGCTGGTCGAGTTTCACAGGGTTCCAGGGGATGTCGTAATGCACCACCACGCCGGCACGCTGCAGGTTGAGCCCTTCCGAAGCGAGGTCGGTGGCCACGAGGCGATCGATCGTGCCACGTCGGAAGGCCTCGATTGCAGAACTGCCGTCGCGCGCAGTGGCAAGCCCGCACCGCAGCAGCCGCGCCAGTGATCGCGCCGTCGCCGCGGCGCCGGTGAAGATGAGCGTCGGTTCTCCGGTCAGCGCTGATTCGAGAAGTGCCGCCTTCGTGTCCTGCGCCCGCTCGACGAGCAGACGGACCTGCGCAAGGCGATCCATCTCTTCACGAATCGCCTTTGTATCGAAGCCATCCGCCGGCGCGAGCAGATCCCAGAAGAGAATCTGCTGGATCGCATCGCCATCCTCTTCGGCAGCGAAGGCCTGGTGGTAGTCGCGGCGGGAGAGAGCGCGGCCGCTCTCGATGACGCGTTCGTAGAAGCGGAGCTGGCGCCGTGCCGATTCGAGCAACGCGGCCGGGCTGGACTCGAGGCGGCGCCAGAGGAACTGGCGCAGCAGCGGGGCGCTGGCACTCAGCGGAAACTGCAACTTGTCGATGGGCGCATCGACGATCGGGTGGCGGATGACGTGCCGTTCGAGGGTGCCGAAGCGGAGCTCGGGCGGGAGGACGTCGTGCTCGCGCCGGATGACGAGCTCGCGAACGATGATGTCGAGCGAAGGCCCATCGCGAACCGCAAACGCGTCGCCGATCGATGCGACGCCGTGAACGCGCAGCGCGTCGTCGGCGGCGATGAGCGAAACCAGCGCGAGCAGGTCGTCGGGGGAGTTGCAGATCGGTGTTGCCGTCACCAGGAGCAGCCGCGCTCCGACGGAACGGCGGGCCAGGGCGCACCAACGCTGGGTGCGGCGGTTGCGGAAGGCGTGTGCTTCGTCGACGATGATGAGCCGCTCGCCCTCACCCAGAGAGGGATCCGAGACCAGCGCGTCGTGCGTGAGGATGCGCGCGTCGACGCCGAAGTCGCGCAGCGTCTCCCGCCACTGCGCCACCAGGGAAGCGGGAACGACGATCTCCACGGCGCTTCCCCGGCATTGAAGCGCGCAGGCGATTCTGGCGGCCACGTAGGATTTGCCGAGACCGACATCGTCCGCGAGGATTGCTCCTCCGCATTGAGCAAGCAGAGCGAGTGCGCGTGTCACGGCAGCGCGCTGGTGCGGCGCAAGGTCAGGCATCGCTGTCCAGGCCGAGACGCTTGCAAAGGAATGAGGCCAGCCGCGCCTGTTCACCGGCAGAGACTCCGTAAAGAGCGGCAACGGTGGCGTCGATCTCCTCGCCGGCGGTCTCCGGTTTCCTGCGAGCGCGGCGGGCGGCGCGCAAAAGACGCGTCCACGCTTCGTGGGCCGGTGCCACGGAGGGAAGCGGAAGGCGGGCGATGGTCCGGCCGAAGTAGCGGAAGTAGAAGTCCTTCGCGCGCTCGGCAATGGCGATGGCGAGAACGTTGACGATTGTGGAGTTCAGAAGGGCCGCCAGGACGCATGCCTCGTCGATCGACGCGGCATCGAGCGCGTAGAGCGTCTGGTTCGGTACCAGCGGGATTCCGCGGTCGCCGAGACGGACAGCATCTTCGAGTACAGCGGCGCAGAGACCGCGCGAAAGATCTTTCCAGACCACTTTGATGCCGACGTGCTCCGGGCGCACGTACGAGAGCCGCAGCGTTTCGACCTCGACGCCGCGAGCCTCAGCGAGCCGCTCCACCCAGCGCGGCGGCCTGCGCCATCCGCCGGCCGGCGGCCAAAGCATCCAGGCGGGCTCGCCGACCTGCCAGCGGCGCACGTCGCGTCCTCGCACGCAACGACAGACGGCGGCGAGCGGAATGTGGATGCCGTCGGTTGTCTCGACGGCCTTTGCGCGAACGCGCTTCACGTCGAGAAAGAACGCCCCGTTGTCGCCAGTCTTCACCCCCATCACCGGTGAGCGGCCGAGTGTCTCGGCCAACGGTGAGTGGGCTGCATGAATGCGCCTCACGATCGCATGCACATCCGGCGGAAGGAGCGACCATTCCGAGCCTCCGAGTGTCAGCGCGGCCGGCGGAAGCGTGAAGGATTCCCCGGCCGCGGTGATGGAGACAGGCGTCTGTTGCGAACCGCCATCGCCGTGTGCCAGCGTGATGCCGAGCGGGAACGTATCGGCGTCGAAGTGTCGCTGGGCATCGGACGACCAATCGTCGAGCGCGACGACATTTTTCGACGCCGTGGCGTACCGCCGCAGTGACGCGGCGTAGCCGGCGTTGAGCAGCTTGGCCGGCACGAGCAACGACACGACGCCCCCGGGAGCCGCAAGCGCCAGGGCTCTCTCGACGAATGCGATCGAGAGATCGGGTTGATGAAAGGCCGCAGCGTGCGTGCCGTCACCACGGAAGAGAGCGAAACGCTCGCTGTACATTCGTTTGGCTCGCGGCTCGATGCGGCTATTGCGTACCCAGGGTGGATTGCCGACCACCACGTCAAAACCGCCGCGCGCCATCACGTGGGCGAAATGAACGTCGAATGAGAAGAATCCGAGCTCGCCGTCCTCGATGCGATCGAGCGTGCGGCGGTTCGCGCCGATGCGCTCGTGCAGTTCGCGGCAGCGATCGAGATTCACCTCTCGCAGGCGGCCAAAGAGATCGCGCTGCGGTGCGCAAAGTTGCTCCTGCTCGCGCTGATCGAGATCGATCGCCTTCGCCAGGAGCTCGCTCGCCAGCCGTCTGTCGTTCGATCGGATGAGGCGCGCCACGAGCGCACGCTCGCGATGCGGTGCGTTGCGATAGCGTGCGATGAGATCGGTTTGCGCCCGGAGCGCGTAGACCCATTGACGATAGACGTCGCCGCGGTTGTCACCGAGGAAGTCGGTCGGGCTCAGCAGCGAGTTGCCCTGCAGGATGTTGCGATCGAGGTTCGGCAGAGGCTGCACGCGATCCGCGTCACCGCCGCTCTGCGAGACGATGGCCAGCCAGAGGCGCAGCTCGCACAGACGCACGGCTTCGGGCTTGAGGTCGACGCCGTACAGCGAGCGCTCGACGATACGGCGGCGCCGCTCGGGCTGAGGCTCAGGATTCATCGCCGCCATGATTCGTTCGATGACGCGCAGAGCGGAGAGGAGGAAGGCGCCCGATCCACAGGCCGGGTCGAGGAGGACGATCGAATCGAGCCGCCGCGCCAGCGTCAACGCGTTGCGCGGACGCCGGACCCGCTCACCGCGGACGATCTGTTCCAGCATCTCGCGCGTGTTCGCGTCTCCCTCGCTCAGCCAGCCGATGATGGCCCGCGCGGCCAGCACGTCGACGATGGCGCGGGGTGTATAGAAACTGCCGGTCGAGAGCCTCTCGTCGGCGTTCATCAGCGATTCGAAGACCTTGCCGAGCATCTCCGGATCGATGTGCGCGCCCGCGGAGTCCGACTCGTCGATCGAGAATGCGAACCTCTCGAACACGTCTTCGACGACCTGCTGCAAGAGATCATCCGGCAGCTCGAGTGTCGGATTGCGCTCCTCGAAGGGTGAAGGCTCAAAGAGACCGCCGTTGAGGTAGGGGATCCTGCCGAGGCGGCGGGCGGCGCGGTCCCGGTCGCGTACGGCGGTGTTCAGGCAGCCGAAAAATAGCGGAACGAGCAGCGTTGCGTAAACGCCTCGCCGCTCGCGTACGGCGGCCTCGATGCGATCGACGAGAAAACGGCGCTCCCCATTCATCCAGCCCTTCTGCTGAATGAAATAGAGAAAGAGAAGGCGTGACAGGAGCAGAAGCGCCTGGCTGTCGGTGGCCTCCTGCGGCTCGGCCGGCACGGCGGTGCGGATCGCTTGCGAGACCATGCGCACGGCGTGGCGGAAGCGCTCGAAGAACTGGCGCGTCAGAGACTCGCGGTCGAGCGCTCGGTCGAAGATCCGGCCGGGGTCGTTGCCGCTGGCGAGAAGGTTGAGCCGGTCGAGAGCGTGCGCGGTCGGATGCCCGAGGTCGACGTCGAGGCGTCGTGGTTCGCGTCGGGCGGAGAGATCGTGAACGGTCAGCCGTTCTGCCGTCACTCCGAGGACAACCGGCTTGACCAGAGCGTTGTACGTTGTCAGCGAACGGAGGAACGCGGTGATGGCCTGGGAGTCGGGTAAGGCCTCGCCGCTGATGACGTAGACGTCGAGCTGCGGTGTGCGCGCGGCCAGCTGGAGCGACAGGCCGTCGCTCCACGGGATGGCGATCCCGGCGCGGCGCCAATCCGCCGCGGCGATCGCGACGGGCGCCACTTCGTAGCCGAGGTCTTGTAGAAGGGCGACCACCTCGCCGCCCGAACCGCAGCGCGCGAGACGCGGCGCGGTAATCACGCCGCACCTCCGCGCGATACACTGCGCTTGCCGACATGCCGATACGCTGGGCGTACCTCAAGCGCGTGCTCGCGGGCGCGATCTTCGGCCTTTACATCGCCAATCTTCTCTACTTTCTCAACCCGCAGATCGACATTACGCCCGGTCGCCTCGCAACGGTCACGATCGTCTACGGTCTGATCTGCGGCGTGCTGTTCGGATCGGCGCTCTGGCTTTTTCGGGCGCTGCGCGTCCGCTTCTTCGGTAAACCGGAAACGAACGGCGGCTTTCGGCCACATGGCTTCGGCTTTGTCGTCCTCGCCGCATTCCTTGCCGCCGCGATTTACTGGATGCACCTGGAGGTGTTTCGGATCTATCTCCCCATCGGCGCGGTGCGGGTGTTGTCCAAGGCGACAAATCTCATCACCGCGACAGCCTTCGTGTTGCTGCTGATCTGGTTCGCTGAGCGCAACGCCGACCGCAGGATGTCGCGCATTCTGTTCGTGATCGGAGTGGTGGTCATCGCCATCTCCTCGATCTTTCTCTTCGAGCGCCGCGACAGCTATCGCACCGAGGAGCACGCGGTCGTGGTGGCGGACGTCGGCACGGTAGCCGGGCAACGTCCGGTCATCGTCGTCGCCATCCGCAACCTTCCCTACGATTGGATCCTGACGCTGACCGGCGAAGGCTCGCTCCCGTTCTTCGAGCAGGCCCGGACGCACGGTTACTTCACGCGACTCGAGCCTTTCCCGACGACGAGTCCGAAGTCGTTGTGGGCTTCCGTGGCGACCGGGAAGCTGCCGTTCCGCCACGGGGTCACCGGCCGGCTGGGCTACCGTACGCCGTTGAACCGGGCCGGTGAGCGGTTCCTGATCATCCCGGCCGGCGTTGGGTTCAAGGTCTGGGGATTGATCCCTCCGGTCTCGCGAATTTCGACGCCGTTGCCTGCCGGTCTCTCTCTTCCGCTGTGGACCATTTTCGAACGGCTGGGCCTGCACGCTGCCGTGATCGGATGGCCCTGGTCGGAACCGATCGGTGCTGCCCGCGTCGTCACCGACCGCTATTTCGAGGATCCGTCGCACAAGGCCAGCGATGTCATCCCGCCGCAGTTCATCACGGAGATCGCGAGGCTCGCTGCCGCGCCGCCGGAGTCGGATCGGCAGCGCTTCAACGGAACCGGCAACGCGCGGCAAAGGATCCTCGGCGGCCTGGCCGCCGACCTCACCTCGATGGCAATCCTCCGCGCTTCGGCGCCTTCGTTCCCGCTCACGGTCTGCACGCTGGGAGGCTTTGAGCAGACTCAGCGAGCCATCCACATTTTCAGCAACGACCTTCCGGCGCCTTCGACGGTCAAGGGCCTCGTCGTCAGAGCCTACGCCGAGCAACTCGACCGGATGCTGGCCGCGCTGGCGCGCGACTACCCGAACCACATGATCGTTGTTGTCTCGCCATCCGGCCCCGTGCCGCCCGAGCTCCCGGCCACGCCGTATGCTCTTCTCCACGACTTTGTCGATCCGGCGGATCCAAGCGCTGATGACGGTTTTGTGCTCATTCGCGGCGCTGGCGTCGCTCACAGCGACAAGCCGCACTCCGCGCTCGCAGTCGATGTCGTTCCAACGGTGCTCTACCTGGCCGGTTTGCCCATCGGACGGGACATGGACGGCAGCGTGCTCTCCGAAGCATTCTCCGAGGAACTGCTCCGCCAGAATCCGTTGTCGCTCGTACAGACCTACGAGGCACAACGGCTGGTCGTGCGGCGGAGCGGAATGTAGGCCGGCACGGCCGGCGGCGTTG
>DATLWH010000821.1:0-26973 GCA_035576505.1 Thermoanaerobaculia bacterium
CGCATCCGCATCGGCAGAGAGACACCCGAGGGTGAAGCCTTCACCGCATTCCAGAAATACTGTCTCGACCTTCAGCAGCGCGGAATTCTCCTGGCGGTCTGTTCGAAGAACGACGAGGCCATCGCCAGAGAAGGATTCGAGCACCCCGCCTCCGTCCTCCGCGTCGAGCATCTCTCCGCTTTCGCGGCGAACTGGGAACCCAAATCCGAGAACATTCCCCGCATTGCCGCCGCTCTGAATATCGGGCTGGACAGCATGGTGTTCGTCGACGACAACCCGGCCGAGCGCGCCATCGTCCGAGCGCAACTGCCCGCGGTGGCCGTGCCCGAAGTCGGTGACGACGTGAGCCGCTTCTCGCTCATTCTCGACCGCGGCGGCTACTTCGATGTGGTCTCCCTCTCCAGCGACGACATCAACCGGAATGCGCAATATGCCGCCAACGAGGAGCGCGCAGCACTCAGCTCCACCTACGCCAGCTACGGTGAGTACCTGACAGCCCTGGCAATGCGCGCCGAGATCGCCCCTTTCCGCGATGTCTATATCGAGCGCATCACGCAGCTCACGAACAAGACCAATCAGTTCAACCTGACCACGCGCCGCTACACGATCACCGAGATTGCACAGATCGCGTCGGACACTCGTTACCTCACGCTGTATGGTAGGTTGACGGATCGGTTCGGAGACAACGGTCTGGTCAGCGTCATCATCGGCCGCAAGGAAGATTCGGTCCTGCACATCGACCTCTGGTTGATGAGCTGCCGGGTGATCCAGAGAGAGATGGAGTTGGCGATGCTGGACGCGCTGATCGAGCGCGCCCGCGACGCAGGCATCGAGACGTTGACCGGGTACTACTTGCGGACGCCGAAGAACAACATGGTCGCCGATCACTATGAGAAGCTCGGATTCGCGCGCGTTTCCCTCGCCGACGATGGAAGCCGGAGCGAATGGAGTCTCGAGTTACAGCCTGACTACTCCCCACGGAATACCCACATCGAGAGGATTGCCTGATGACGGAGATCCTGGAGCACCTTCAGCCTATCTTTCGAGACGTCCTGGACGATCAAGGGCTGATCATCAGCCGGGAGTCCAATGCCCGGAGCGTGGAAGGGTGGGACTCGCTGGCGCACATCAATCTGATCGCCTCCATCGAGCAAGAGCTCCACATCCGCTTCGCTCTCGGCGAACTTCAGGATCTGAAAAACGTCGGCGAAATGATCGATCTGATCGAGCGGAAGCTGCGGAGGTGAACGAATACCGGTGGGCGGATCTGGCCATCGGTATGCGTGAGGAGTTCGCCGTGGTCGTGGAGCCGGCGTCGGTCGATGCATTCGCGGCGCTCAGCGGCGATTACAATCCCATGCACGTCGACCCGGATACCGCTCGCGAGGACGGGTTTCGCGACCGTCTCGTTCATGGTCTGCTCACAGCGTCCTACTACTCCACACTGGTGGGAATTCACCTGCCGGGCCGCTACGCGCTGTTGCACGGCCTCAACGTGGAGTTCACTCTTCCGGTCTACCCCGGCGATACTCTGACGGTTTCCGGGGCGATCGTGTTCCTGAGCGAAGCAATCCGGCTGGCAGAGATTGACGCGGAGATCCGCAACGCAGAGGGATCTCGCGTCTCGAAGGCGAAGATACGGGTGGGCATCCGTGAGCGATGACTCGATTCTGATTACGGGCGCCTCCTCCGATATCGGAGTGGCACTTGTCAGACGACTGGCCGCGGGCAGCACGGAGCGGCGCCTGATCTGCCACTACAAAACGGGGCGAGCACGGATCGAACAACTGCAACAGGACCTTGGCGCCGGCATCCTGGCGATTCACGGCGACCTCTCTTCGCCGTCCGGGACAGAGGCATTCCTCCAGGCCCTGCGCAGCTCGAACCTCGTCCCACGGTCCTTCGTACACCTTCCCGCCGGCAAGCTGCGCTACGAGCGATTCGGAAAGGCAGACCTGTCACAGCTCGCGACCGAATGGCAGATCCAGCTCGGAGCGCTGATCGCCATCCTGCGGTTCTGCCTGACCGGACAGAAGCACGTCGCTGAGGAGCGCTCGCGTCGCCGCGTGGTGATCGCCCTCTCCAGCGTGACGATGGGGGTACCGCCGAAGTACCTGTCGATGTACACAATGATCAAGTACGCACAGCTCGGCCTCGTCCGGGCGCTCGCTGCCGAATACGGCGAGCTCGGCGTCTCCGTCAACGCCGTTTCGCCATCGATGGTGGAGACAAAGCTGCTCTCCGACGTGCCACGGCAGATCGTAGAGATCAGTCAGTCGCAGAATCCGATGGGGCGCAATGCAACAGCGGCCGACGTGGCCGGGGTAATCGAGTTTCTTCTGTCGCAGGAGGCCGGGTTCATCAACGGGGCCAACGTTCCCGTCACCGGCGGCAGCGTCTTCTGATGCCGTTCAACTCCTTCCCATTTGTTCTCCTGTTTCTCCCGCTGGTGGTGGTTGGCTACCGGCTGACCATCAAGGGCCTCTCTCTCCGGATGGCGCGAGGCTTCCTCCTTGCCGCCTCCCTCACTTTCTACGGCTTTTACCGCTGGACGTATCTGCCGGTCCTTCTGGCGAGCATCCTCCTGAATTTCGGCGTCGCCCATCGGGTGGCCGAGGCGGAGGGACGAACGCGACTGCGCTGGTTGTGGACAGGCATCCTCCTGAACCTGGTGATCCTGTGCACCTTCAAATACGCGAGCATCCTGAGGCCTGTGCTCGGTCACGTGGCCGGTCCCGCATTCGCGCTTCCCGACTGGGGCTTTCCCCTCGGCATCAGTTTCTTCACTCTGCAGCAGGTGGCCTATCTGGTGGATGTGTATGAGAACCTGCTGATCCCTCAGCGCCTCGGCGTCCATGCTCTCTTCGTCTCTTTCTTCCCCTATGTAACCGCGGGACCGATCAGCCGGGGCAAACAGATGATCCCGCAACTGGAACGCGGCGGAAGGGAGGGAGACCGCGCACTCGATGTGGCACGAGGGCTGGCGATGTTCGCCACCGGTCTTTTCAAGAAAGTCGTTTTCGCCGATTGCTTTCGAACGATCGTCGACAAAGGGATGACGGATCCGTTCGCGCTGTCCTCCCTCGAAGCGTGGTGTTGCACGCTCGCCTACACGATGGAGATCTACTTCGACTTCAGCGGCTACTCCGACATGGCTCTCGGTGCTGCTCTGCTCCTCGGTTTCGACATCCCCCGCAACTTCGATGCGCCTTACCGGGCGCGCTCGATCATCGAGTTCTGGCAGAGATGGCACATCAGCCTCTCGCAGTTCATCACCACCTATCTGTACACACCGATCATCCGGCTGTTTCGAAAGGCCACCCTTCGCTCCGCGGCGGTGGCAACGATGGTGTCGATGCTCGTGGCTGGTGCCTGGCACGGACCGTCCTGGAACTTCGTGATCTTCGGCGGTCTGCATGGCGTGGGACTGGTGGTCAATCAAACGTGGAAGAAAAAGTCGAAACGCCGCTTGCCGGCGGCCGCGGCCTGGGCCTTGACCCTTGCCTGGATCAACCTGTCATTCATCTTCTTCCGCCTGCCGGACCTTCACTCCGCGTTGCACGTCGTGCGCATGCTTCTCCCCTTCGACAATCCATTTGGAGGATCAGGGATCCTCCTTCCGGTTTCGGCACGGACCGGCATGCTTCAGATTGCGGAGGTGGTGAGCAGGCCGGCGCTTTGGACGGTCGGCCTACCTGCTTTGATAGCCGCGCCGCTGGCGGTGCTTGGGCCGAGTTCCCACTGGTGGCTCGATGACTTTCGCCCGACGATCGCTACAGCGGCGGCGGTTGCGGCGCTACTCCTGATCGCGTTTCTGTTCATGAACTCAGCCAATGCCACCGATTTCATCTACTTCCGATTCTGAGCCGATGCCGGAGAGCGCCGAGCGCCTTCACCGCGGGAGGCCGGCGATGTCCGCGACGCGCTGGTCAGCGCTGGTGATCATCACGGTCGCCGTGATGGCTGGCGCATTCGTCGCGGTCAACGGCTCCATCGATCCGATGGGTCTGTTTCATTCCAGGACGCGGATCGTCATCTACACCAACGAGCGATGGTCGAAGTACCTGCTGAGCATTCGTTATGTGCCGGAACAGTTCGATGCCGTGCTGGTGGGAACGTCGGTCACCGGCAACTGGAACACGGGATTCATGCAGCCGTTGCGAACCTACAACCTGTCGATCGAGGGAGGAAACATCTACGAGGAGCGGCTGCTTCTCGAAAACGTCTTCAAGCGACGCAAACCGAGGGTCGTCCTTTTCTGCATTCACCCCTACCTGACGGCGAGCTACGGGCGGCAAACTCCCTACATGACCAACCGTGACTACTGGAGCGCTCTCGGCTCGCTCGAATTGCTGAAGACCTATCACGCGCGCCGGCGCGTGGAACGTCACGTAGGCCGGCAGGAGTTCAACGAGTTCGGCCAGCAGGACTTCAAGATCCCGGTCAGGCCGTGGCGCGCACAAGCGATCGCCGGAGGAAGGTGGTACGTCGTCGACGAGCGGTCGTTCGCCGAATATGGCCGGTTGGTGGCATCGGCGCGGGCAGCCGGCTCACGCGTGGTGGCGGTGGTACCCCCGGTGAATGCCGAGCAGTGGCTGTATACGGCCGACGCATACCGCGAGTATCAACACCGCATCCTCACGTTCTTTCGCGGCGACGAGCTCGTGATCGATTTCAACACGGCGCCGTACGACGGTCTGCGAGGAGATCGGAGCAACTTTCCCGACGGCATCCATCTCAGCAGCACGGCCGCTGACATTTTCGTGAAAGAGCTTGCACGGCTCGTGCGCAACGGAACGGATCACCCGCGCGGTTTTCGGATCGCCGATTCGAAAACGTTCCAGGTGCCGGAGCGGACCAAGCGCCAATCCGTCGAGCGGACGGCTCCCGGCACAATCAGGTAATCGGCCTCGGCCGCGATCTGCCGGGAAGCGGCGGGGTCGCCGGCCGTGAAGGCACGCCAGACATCGCGCCGCTCATCGACATGGGAACCGGCGATGAGCACCTGGTCGGTGTACACAGTCGGCAACCATGCTCTCCGTTCCGAGACTATCAACGTGTAGAGCACTTCGCGCGTATTCAATCCCTGCGGATCGACCACGATGGCCCGCGGCGCCGCATGGTCGCGCAGCCAGATGAGCCCATCGTGATAGTCAGCCGGAATTGACTCGCAGTGACCGTTTGCGCGCGTTATGAGGTACCACGGAAACTGCAGGACGAACGCGGCGGTCTGCGTAACTCCGAGGGCGATCAGTAACGGCGCCACCCACGACCGCCAGCGTGCCACACCGCCTGACCGGAGTTGCTCGATCGCCGGCGGGAGCAGCACAGCGAACGCCACTGCCACCAGAGACGCCGTCTTCATCGAAAAGTCGATGAGCGAGCCGCCGCCGGACCCCGAGGTGTACAGCATCGTCGGCACGGCCACCGCGGCCGCGATCACGATGTGAGCGATGTTCAGAGGGGTCCGCCACCCCCCGCCGAGAAGCACGATCACCCAGAGAGGGGCTATACCGAAGAGCACCATCCGAAAGAACTGGCCGTTGTCGAAGGCAACCGCCACGTGCCGCGAGCCGCCGGTCGTCAGGAGACCGATGGCCAGGAATAGAGCGCCGGCGGCAGCGCCGATGAGCGCCGCCAGCGTCAAAGCCAGAAGCGGCCGACGGACGCGGCCGAGCAGCACCCAGACCAGCAGCGCTCCGGCAAGGGAAAAGACGAGGGTGACGCTGTAGCCGATCACCGCCGCGAGCGCAATGACGCCGAACAGCGCGTCGGCCACTCTGCCGTCGCGGTTCCAGCGCTCTAGCTCCACGATCGTTACCAGCGCCAGCACGAGTGCGAAGGTGTTGTTGCCGAACGAGATCATGCTGGCCACCGGCGAGAGCAGGAGGTGATTGCGCGTCGGCATGGCAAACCAGCCGATGGGAAACCGCGCCGCCGCGGTTTGGTAAAAGTAGACGGTGAACGGTGCGAAAAGCACCAGAGCCACAGTCCATGCCACATGGCGCGGCGTCACCCGCGGATGGAACCAGCCGGCAACGGCCGTGACCGTATGAACGAGCAGAGCCGCGATCAGCAGGTTGGTCAGGATCAGGGCGTTCGCGCTCGAGATGCGCGCACCGAGGAAGTCCGCAAACATCGCAGGCAAGACGAAGTACAGCCAGTGATAGGCGAGACCTCCCGCACCGGAGACGAACGACAGCGGCAGCATCGGCGACGCGCGCAATGACGAGATGACCGAGGTCAGATTGCCGAAATCGATGGCGAAGAGGCCGTAGTACCGCACCACCTCGCCGGAACGTACCTCGAAACCGAGCCAGACCAACGCGAAGATGACCGGTAGAACGACGAGCACAGGGATGACGAGAGGCCGCAGTGCCGGACGCAATTCATCGAGGAGCGCACGGGGCGATGCGAACTGCATCGCTGAGAGCGTCAGCACCAGCGAGGACGTCAGGTCGACGAGCAGCATGCCGCCAAGCGCCTTTCGAGCGAAAAACCAGGGAACCGCGAGCAGCACCACGATCACCCCCGCGCTGGTGAGTCGCAGCTCGGGCGGCATCGTCCGAAGCAGTGGAGCTCGGGCGGCGATCACCACGGCCGGCAGAAGGAAAAAAGAGAGGAAGGCGACGAAGAGGGACGCCGCGAGCAGGCCGCCACCAAGGTGCACGAGGACAATCAGGTCGAGCAGAACGATGGCCAAGCAAAGGATCGTTTTCCTCAGCGTCCCATCCTCCAGCCCAACATGGCGTCAATGACCCGATCCTGCTCGGACTCGGTTAGGTTGTTGTAGAACGGAAGGCGCAGCAGACGATCGCTGACGCTCTCCGCGACCGGACAATCGCCGGCGCGGCCGTCAAATCGCTCTCCCATCTCCGAGGCGTTGAGCGGCATGTAGTGAAAGACGGCCGTGATCGCATGCGCGCGAAGATGCGCAATCATCGATTGGCGCTCGGCCAGCGAGCGGAAAAGCAGATAGAACATGTGATACGGCTGCCCGCAGGCGTCAGGAACGAACGGCATCCGCACTCCCTTGTTTCCACACCACGTCGTCAACGCCGCGGCGTAGCGTTCCCAGACCCGCCGCCGCTTCGCCTGGATCCGCTCCGCCTCTTCAAGTTGCCCGAGTAGATAGGCGGCCAGCATGTCGGACGGGAGATAGCTCGAGCCGATGTCGACCCATGTGTACTTGTCGACCTGACCGCGGAAAAATCGGCCGCGGTTCGTCCCCTTTTCGCGGATGATCTCCGCGCGTTCCACGAGTGCAGGATCGTTGAGGACGAGCGCACCCCCCTCGCCGCAGTTGATGTTCTTGGTCTCGTGGAAGCTCTGCGTGGCCATCCGGCCGAACGTGCCGAGGAGCTTGCCGCGGTACGTGCCGAAAAGACCGTGAGCATTGTCTTCGATGACGTCCAGTCCATGCCGGCGTGCGATCACCTCGATCGCCTCCATTTCGCAACCGACGCCGGCGTAGTGGACGGGAGCGATGGCACGCGTGCGCGGTGAGATCAACGCCTCGATCTTCTGCTCGTCGATGTTGAGCGTGTCCTGGCGGATGTCGGCGAATACAGGCTTCGCGCCGCGCAGGACAAATGCGTTGACTCCTGAGACGAACGTGAAGGACGGCACGATGACTTCATCGCCCGGCTGGAGATCGAGGAGGATGGCCGACATCTCCAGCGCGTGGGTACACGAGGTGGTGAGAAACACACGCGTCCCAAAGCCAAAGATCGTTTCGAGCATTGCGCTGGCGCGCCGCGTGAACTCGCCGTCTCCGGAGATATGGCCGTTGTCGATGGCCTGGCGCACGTACTCCAGCTCGCGGCCCTCCACGGATGGCTTGTTAAATGGGATGGGCGCGTTCATGCGGTGAGAATACCCGCTTCGTAGCGCCGCGCGCGCGCGACGACAAGGATGCTCGTGCCAAACGGAAGAGAGAACCCGCGCGTGACGATTCCCGTCTCGCTTGCAAGAAGCCGCGCGAGGATCTTACGGCCTACGCCCCCGTTGGCAGCGTGCTCGCGCCCGATCGAGCCTTCGTCGACGGGACGCCGCAGGCCAAACCGGGTAGGAAGCGCGCGAAAGAGAGCGACCGGCAGCGTCAGCAGTCCGAAGAAACACGTGACGTAAAGGACCTCGAATCCCGCGGCGCCCAACGCGGCTGCAATGGTCCGGCGACGGTATCGGCGGAAATGCCCGGCGGCCTCGTCGTCAACAGACCACAACCACTGGCCGGCCGGCACTGTTAGATATAACGGCGCATCCTCCATCAGAAGCGGTCGAAGGGCGCGAAGGAACGCAACGTCATCTTCGACATGTTCGATTACGTCAAACAGTCCCGCGGCACCGAACGTGCCGTGATGAAAGCGGGCGTCCGCGAGCGTGCCCGAGACGACATTCATCAGACCGCGCCCCACCGCATGCAGGGTTCCGTCGCGGCTCGGTTCGACGAGAACGACTTCGTAACCCCGATCGGCCAGCGCCTTCGCGACAAAACCGTTGCCGCCGCCGATGTCAAAGACCGCACCGCGGGGTGGAAATCGCGCAACCGCGGCGCTGATGACTTCGTTGCGATGCGCGAACCAGAAGGACGATTCCTCCACACCAAAGCAAAGATCTGTGTCGCCCGAAGGATAGGAGAGGACACCCTCGGAAGAGTCCCGCGTTTCCCAGAGACCCGCGCCGGTCCGCACCAGACCGTCGGCAATGACAGCAAGGTCGATCACCGATCTCCCCAGATATAGCGGGTCGCGTCCGGTCCTGTCATGAACAACAGATCGAGCACTGTCACGAACGGATCGAACGGAGGATGGAGCTGGGTATATTCAGGGTAGTCGTAGGTCATCCATTCCAGCTCGATGCCGGCATCGGCGAACGCCTCCCGCTCGATGTAGTCGCGCGCGGAGGGGCCACTGAGGTAGTGCGTGGCGCCGACCTCGCGCAGGATTTCGATGAGCCGGCCGGTCCTGGTGCCTGTTGCGCGCAGCGTAGAAGACCGAAGAAAGCGCGTGTCGCGGATGCCCAGACGCGCGGCCAGCTCAATGGTCGTGGCGATGGTGAAATCGGCCAACAGCGGCGGCGGATCGGTGTAAAAACGCCGAAGCCATTGTCCGTCAAAGTACGGAGCCTCTTCGTAGGACTCGTGCAGCGCCGCGATGTGATCGCGCGCCCATGTATCACCGATCGCCGCCATGGCATTGATCGGAATCTTCCCACTCACCACGCCTCTCTGTCTCACCGGTATGGTCAGCCACTTCGTTCCCCGAGCAGTCTTGATACGGTTCCGGTTGCGCCACCCGCCCTTGTCGTACTGCACGTCGTCGTAGAACACGAAAACATCGGCACGATGGATGAGATCAAAGTAGCCGCGCCACGGAATGTACGAGGGTTGGAGAATGACGCATCTCATTCGCGAGACCCGAACCGCTCCAGGGCCGGAGAGATTGGCAATGTGCCGTACCGTGCGCCGCGAATGCCGATCCTTCCGCTGCCGTCCCGTACCACGCGACCCTCAGCGTACCAACTGATTACCTGAAGGAACATCGGCTCGAGCAACTCGTATACGCGCCGTCCGTAGTCGGCCAACGGCTCATCCGGCACGGTGGCGACGACCGCCTGCGCGATGATGGCTCCCGCGTCGACCTCGTCCACCACGTCGTGAAGGGTGGCGCCGCCGAATCGGACTCCCGAGGCCAGCGTACGCTCCATCCCACGCATCCCCTGGAACGCGGGGAGCAACGCCGGATGAACATTGATTAAGCGGCCGGCATAGTGGCGCACCAGCTCCGGCGGGAGCACGCGATCGAAAGTCAGCGCGATGAGATCGAGCTCCGCCTCGACGAGGACCCGCGTTAGCTCGCGGTCGAAAGCAGGCCGATCCGCGGGATCGAGCCGGATACAGCGAACCCCGTTTCGAGAGGAAAACGCCTCGAGATCAGCATTTGCTTTCGACTCCGTCACGAGCAACCATGGCTCGATCGATAGCTTGTCCCGATTCGCAACCGCGGCGCGGAAGAGCGAGCCGTTTCCCGACACACAGAATCCGACTCTCACTCCGATGATGCTCCCGTGGTTTCTTTCACCACGTACGCCGGACGCTCCACGCTGCGGTTGAAGATGCGCGCAAGGTACTCGCCGATGATCCCGAGTGCGAAGAGTTGCGCTCCGGAAAAAATGGCGATCGCCGAAGCGAGGAACGGGAAACCGGGAACACTCGTGCCGTCAATGAAATAGCGGCCGATGACGTAGGCAAGCAACCCCAGGCCGAAAAGGGTGAACAGAAACCCGACGGAACTGGCAAGTCGAAGCGGAGCAGTGCTGTATCCCGTCAGGATGAGCATGGCCTGGTTGAACAGTTTGCTCGGCGTGTAGTTCGACCGGCCGATCGTGCGCGGCAGATGCTCGCATTTGACCGAAGAGAAATTCGACGTGCCCCACGACAAGAGCACGTCGATGAGCAACTGCGGGCTGCTGTATGACTGAAAGGCGCGCCTCAATTCGGTACGAAACGCGCGGAACGCGCTGATGTCGACGAGCGTATCGATTCGCATGGCGTAACCGAAAGCTCGCTTCGTGAACCGGGAGAAGAAGTTTCTCCAGAACCCGTGAGGGAGCGTGTTCGGCGTGCCGTAAACGACGTCTCCACCCTCGGTCAGCTTCGCTACCAGCTTGGGAATCTCCTCCGGCGGGTGCTGCAGGTCGTCGTCCATCGTGATGGTGACCGTGTATCGCGCCGCGCGGACGCCGGCCAGGAGCGCGTTATGCTGCCCGTAGTTGCGCAGCATGCGCATTCCGCGAACACGCGGGTAGCGCTCGGCGAGCTCACGGACCACGTCCCAGCTCCGGTCGCGGCTTCCATCGTTGACCAGGAGGATCTCCCATTCCAGGGCTATTGACGGCAGGACGGCCACGAGCCGTTCGACGAGCGGCGTGAGCGATCCCTCGCTGTTGTAGACCGGCACGACCACGGACAGGCCGTCGCGGAGACTCTCGACGTTCGCGATATCCATCGGCTGAGACCAGAAAGCATCTTACACGGGGGTTGCTCGCCGCGTTTCCGGATGGACGAAACGGGCTATTCTCTCGGTCGTGATGCCGCTCGTCTCCACCATCATCCCGGTGTTCAACAGGCCGGGTATGCTCCGCGAAGCGGTGGCCAGCGTGCTGGCACAGACGTACCGGCCGATCGAGATCATCATCGTCGACGACGCGTCGACGGACGACGAGACTCCGTGGGTGATCGAGGAGCTTTCGGCAATCCATTCTGAGGTGCGCGCGATCCGCCGGCCGAACGGCGGACCGGGACTCTCGCGCGAGACGGGCCGTGGAGAGGCGCGTGGCGACTTCATCCAGTATCTCGACAGCGACGATCTCCTCATGCCACGCAAGTTCGAGCTGCAGGTACGAGCCTTCGACGACCAGCCGGAGTGCGGCGTGGCCTACGGCATCACCCGTTACCGCAACGCCGCGGGGGACGAGGTCGAGTGCACCTGGAAGCAGGCCAATCAGATCCAGAAGACGATCCTGCCGTCGTTTCTCCTGGCACGCTGGTGGGAGACGTCGACGCCTCTTTACCGGAAGTCTGTCTGCGATGCCGCCGGTCCGTGGACCGACCTCAGACTCGAAGAAGATTGGGAGTACGACTGCCGTGTCGGAGCCCTCGGCACACTGCTGGCCTACGCCGGCGAGGTCGTGGCGGAACATCGCGATCATTCCGACGGACGGCTGTCGCGCGGCAGCGGCGCCGATCCGTCGCGCCTCCGCCAGCGAGCAAGAGCACATGAATTGATCGCCTCGCACGCGCGCCGCGCCGGCTTCGACTCACACACGCCGGAATTACAGCACTTCGCACGAGAGCTTTTTCATCTGGGCCGCCAATGCGGGGCAGCCGGCCTGGCTGACGAATCCCGGCGCCTCATCGCATCGGCCAAGTCGATCTCGCCCTCGGCCGACCTTCGGATCTACGAGCTTGCCGCACGCATGCTTGGATGGCGGCGGGCCGGGCGGGCCGCCGCATGGATCGACCGGCGATGACGGCGATCTCGGTGGTGATGGCCGTCTACAACGGCGCTCCGACGCTGGCCGCAACACTCGACAGCATCCTCGGGCAGACGGAGCACGATTTCGAATGCATCGTGGTCGACGACGGGTCGACAGATGCAACGCCGGAGATCCTCTCGGAGTATGCAACGCGCGATCCCCGAATCCGCGTCATCCACCAGCAGAACGCCGGCCTGACGCGCGCGCTCATCACGGGCTGCGCGGCGGCGCATGGCCTCTACATCGCTCGTCAGGATTGCGGCGACACATCGGATCCACTGCGTTTCGCGTTGCAGAAACAGCTCATGGACCGGAACCCCGCTCTCGTCTTCGTGTCCTCGTGGACGGCATTCACCGGCCCCGAGGGCGAGCCTCTCTACGTGACGCGCGGCAGCGGCGCGGCCGCGTCTCCGATTGCCATTCTCGATCCCGAGCGGGAATGGGGCGTCGTCGACGGACCCACCTCTCACCCATCCGTGATGATGCTACGCGACTCGTATGAACGGGCCGGCGGCTACCGCGCGGCATTTGCGGTGGGCCAGGACTGGGATCTCTGGTACCGGCTGGCGGCGCTCGGCAAGTTTCAGATCGTGCAGCAAATCCTCTACACGGCGAGCGTCACACCAGACGGCATCAGCGGTGGCGCGCGCGAGGCACAGCAAACGCTGGCAGAGCTTTCGCGGGCGTCGATGCTTGCGCGGCTGCGGGGCGACGGCGATGAGGAGATCGTTCGGCGCGCGGCGGCGGTGCCGATCGTCCACAGGAAAACCCCTCACGACAAGGCCCGAGGCCTCTACGCGATCGGCGCGGCACTGCGCCGGCAACGTGATCCGCGCGCACGCGGCTACTTTCGAAGGGCTATTGCGCTCAATCCGTTATTCGTGAAAGCGTGGATTCGCTATGCGCAATCCTTCCTCTGAAGCGTTGTGAACGGTTGCCGTATGCCGCTGAAAATCCTGATGATGGCGGATACGCCCGCCGACCCGAACCGCGGCGCGGCAGGCACCGAGGTGCAGACCGCGCGCGCGCTCCAGGCGATCGGCCACGAGGTCGATACCTTTTGGGCCGAAGACCTCGGCCGCCGCATCCGGCATGGCAACCTGCACCTCCTGCTCGAGCTGCCGTATACTTACGAGCGCGCGGCCGTGGCTGCTTTGCGCCGCAAGACCTATAACGTCGTCCATGCGAACCAGCCGCACGGATACCGCGCGGCGCGGGCCGTTCATCGCATCTCGCCACAAACAGCCTTCATTCATCGGTCGCACGGATTCGAACTGAACGTCGAGGCGACGCTTCGTCCCTGGCGCAAGGCGTTCGGCAGCGACGAGCGCGGCGCGATCCGCCGCATCGCTTCGGGTGCAATCGCGCCTCTGCTCTCACGGCATGCGCACGCGATTGCGCGCGACGCCGACGGTCACATCGTCTCCTCTTCGCTCGATTCTGCCTTTCTTCAGGAATGCCTCGGCGTGGCGGCGGAGCGGATCGCCGTGATCCCGCAAGCGGTTCCTGATTCCTTCGCCGGCGACGAACCGCCGTCGATGGACTCTGCTCGTCTTCACCGCGTGCTGCACGTCGGTCAGTTCGCCTTCGTCAAAGCACCGATGATCACCGCCGCGGCGATCAACCGCCTCGCCGAGGCGGATCGCCGGCTGCAATTCACATGGGTTTGCGATCCCAACAGCGAGACAGCCGTGCGCGCGTTGCTCACAGCCGGTGCAAACGAGCGGCTGGATGTTCTGCCGTGGACAACGCAGGACGCGCTGCGCGACGTCTACGACGCCCACGGCATCTTTCTCTTCCCGTCGTTTTTCGAAGGTTTCGGGAAGGCATTTCTCGAGGCGATGAGCCGTGGGCTTTGCGTCATGGCAAGCGACGTGGGCGGCATGCACGACATCATCGAGAACGGCCGTAACGGGGTTCTCGTGTCGCCGGGCGACGCGAACGCTCTCGCAGACGCGGCGCTGACGTTCACTCGCGACCCCGATCGTGCGGGCGCGATGAGCCTCGCCGCCACCACCACCGCGCGACGTCACACGTGGGATCGCGTCGCGCGTGAGACCGCCGACTTTTATCGCGTGCGGCTTTCCGCGCTTGACGCTATGCGAAGATGACAGGCGGTGAAACGCCGCCGGGTCGCCATCGTCGCCTCACATGTGATCCAGTATCAGGATCCCTTTTTTCGTCTGCTCGCCGCCGATCCGAAGGTCGACCTCACGGTCCTCTACTGTTCCACAGCCGGTGCGCGCATGTACCGCGACGAGGACATGGGGACGGCGCTGAAGTGGGATGTCGAGATCCTGAGCGGCTACCGGCACGTCTTCCTGCACAACCTCGTACACGACAGCAATCGCGGCTGGACCCGCCACATCAATCCCGGCATTGTCCCAGTCCTTTTGCGGGGGCGCTACGAGATGGCAATCTTCATGCTCGGTTGGGGCTCGGTCAGCGCGCTGCTGGGCATCCTCACCTGCCGTCTCGCGGGAATCCCGTTTTTTCTCTACGGCGACAGCAGCTTTCCGCCGCCGGAAACGACGATGCGCCGCCGCGTTCGCGCGCGGATGCTGCGCTTTCTCTTTCGCAACACGACCGGTTTCATGGTCTCGGGAGCGCTCAACGCGGACTACTACCGCCATTACGGGGCTGATCCCGGCCATTTCTTTCTGCTGCCGTGGGCCGTAGACAACGAACGCTTCGCCGAGGCTAGCCGCTTCGCGCCGGAGGAGCGCGAGGAGATGCGAGAACGGTTCGGCATCCGGCCCGGCCAGGCGGTCTTTGTCTTCTCCGCGAAGCTCGTCGAACGGAAAGATCCGATGACGTTGCTGCGCGCCTTCGAGCAGATTCCTGACCGGGACCGCGCCGCGGTTCTCTTTCTCGGGGACGGCGTCCTTCGGCAGCCGCTGGAAACCTATGCGCGCGAACATGGCCTGCCGAACGCACACTTCGCCGGATTCGTGAATCAGAGCGAGCTTCCGAAGTACTACGGCATGTCGGACGTTTTTGTGCTTCCATCGATCTACGAGCCGCGCGGCGCGGTCATCAATGAGGCCATGGCGTGCGGCCTACCGGTCATCGTGACCGATCGCTGCGGTTCGATCGGCGATATCGTGCTCGAGGGCGAGAATGCGTTCATCTATCCGGCAGGCGACGCTGCGTCGCTCGCCGCGTCGATGGCGCGCCTCATCAATGACAAGGCGTTGCGCGAGCGGATGGCGCGACGCTCGGTCGAGATCATCGGGGCATGGACATTCCAACGTGGCGTCGAAGGCGTGAAGGCAGCGCTGGATCACATCGGGGGAAGTAATCCGTCGTGATCACGGTCGCTATTCCGACGTACAACCGCGGCGCGATCGTCGTCGAGACGATCCAACGCCTCTTTGCACTCGTGCCTCCGCCCGGCGCCATCATCGTCGTCGACCAGAGCGCCGAACCGAACGACCCACTGGCACGGTGGCATCGTGAAGGGCGAATTCACCTCATTCGCCTCGATGCTCCTTCCATTCCACATGCAATGAACGAGGCGCTGATCGCCGCGGCCACACCGGTCGTTCTCTATCTCGACGATGACGTCGAGCCGTCGCAGGGGCTCATCGCCGCGCACGAACGTGCTCATGCCTCGGCTGAAACGTGGGCGGTCGTCGGACAGATCCTTCAGCCCGGAGAAGAGCCCCGGCACTTCGACCAGCCGGAAGATGATCTCGAGTTCCACTTCAATCACGACAGCGGCCGTTTCGTGGCCAACGTGATGGCGGGAAACCTATCAGTGAAACGCGATCATGCTATCGGCGCCGGCGGCTTCGACGAGAACTTCGTGGGCGCCTGCTATCGTTTCGAGACGGACTTCGCCCTTCGTCTACTGGCCACCGGTGGCAGGATCTGGTTTTCCCCCGAGGCCACGTTGCGCCATCTCAAGCTGAGCACCGGGGGCCTTCGATCGTTTGGAGACCACCGCAGCAGCCCTTCGCCAGCACACTCGGTAGGCGATTACTACTTCGCCATCCATCACCGCGCTCCGCTTTGGCGCTACGCCCTCCGACGCCTTCATAAAAACGTGGTTACACGCTTTCACCTCACGCATCCGTGGACGATTCCGACAAAGCTGACCGGTGAGTTACGGGGCATTCTGCTGGCGCGGAGTTTGGCGCGACGAGGTCGGCGCCTGCTTGCACCCTCGCAGAAATGACCGGCATCACCTCCGCGTTTGCGAATCAGAACCCTGAATGATCACCATCATTTTCGTCGCTTTTCTGCTGCTCTCGATGAGCGTGGCTCTCGTCGACTGGCGCCGGGGATGGCTCCTGGCTGTCCTCTGCGGCGTGCTTCAGGATCCGGCGCGCAAAATGACACCCGGAACGCCGGTGGCCATGTCCTTGAGCATCGTGCTGGTCTACGCGATCGTTCTCTTCGCGGCACAAGGTGAGCTGCAGACGCACACGCGCGATTTCCTCCGCCGCTTCGCCAACCTGTATGCATCCGGGATCCTGGTCGTGGTATTCCTCGCGCTGGCGGCGGTGAACGGCATCGTCACGTTCGGCATCGCCAATTGGAAGATCCCGGCGCTCAGCCTCTTCATTTACTGCATCCCCATCCCTGCCGTCATTCTTGGCTATACCTGGGTTCAGAAAGAAGAACATCTCGAGAAGCTCTTCCGCTTTTACGCTGTGCTGACCTCGATCGCGCTGATCGGAACACCACTCGAATACTTCTCAGTCAACTCTCCCGCGCTCGGCACGGTCGGCATCGACTACAACCTGCGATTCATCAAAGGGGTGGAAGTGCGCCTGCTCTCGGGCTTCTACCGCGCTCCGGACATCATGGGCTGGCATGCGGCCACACTCGCCTGCATCGGCGTGATCATGGCCCTGCGCCGGCGCTCTCTTTCCACGGCCTGGCCATGGATGCTCGTCGCCGGCTGGGGTTTCCTGAATTGTGTGATGAGCGGTCGCCGGAAAGCGATCTACATGGTGGTGGTATTCGCCGCTGCTTTCCTGTGGCGCTACATCCGACGTTTGAAGCTCGCGGAAGCCCTGGCGTTCGTGCTCGTCGGCGCGATTCTCACGGGCGTCGTGCAGGAGGTCAGCCACAATGAAGAGTCGAGCCTTTACGCACGTGGCGCAGTGACAACGCAGGATGAGCTTTTCACCCGGCTGGAGGGAGGCCTCGGTGAGACGGTCATCCAATACGGCTTCATGGGCGCCGGACTGGGCACGGCCACGCAGGGAACGCAACATCTGAGCGGAGGCGTTGGATTCGGCTGGCAGGAAGGTGGGCTCGGCAAATTAGCAATCGAGCTCGGCGTTCCGGGGCTGCTCTCACTCCTTTTGACAGCGTTAGTCATGATGCACCTGATGCTCAAGATCACACGGCATCCGGACATCCCCGAATCATCGCAACTCATGCGCGTCGGACTCTTCGCCATTTTCATCGGCGACGCCGTGACGTTTCTGGCCTCGGCGCAGGCCTATTCCGACCCGCTGCTCACGCTCTTCAGCGCATTCACGCTGGGTTGCCTTTTCGCGACCAGCCAACTGGACGAGCGCGCTCGCGCAACCAGTGCCCTGGCCGTCCTTACCCCGCCACCGCGACGAACGTCAGGCGTTGTCGCAACCACCTGACCGTCGCCATCAGCCCGCAACCGAACCAGATGGCGATCATCGGCATCACCGGCACCCGAAAGCGGGAGGTTGCCTCAGCCACCGAGCATGCAACCAAGTAATAAGCCACGAGACCCGCGGAGACCAGGGCCAGATGGCTGTCTCGACGGGCAAGCCGGAAGAGGCCTGCCAGCGCGATTACCGTCGTCGTGATCGTGTAGCTGAGAATGATCACCTGGGATCCCCGAACTGAGGCGCCGGCGATCTCCTGAAGCTGCTTCGCACCACCCCCGAACAGCGTTCGCGCCAACGCCAGCGCGTACGCATGAAGATAGGCCACCGGATGCCGCTTCAGGGCACGCAACGCCAGCGCCGAATAGTGCTCCGTGTGGAAGTGATCGATCGAACGGATCACATGATTCGAATACGTCGCCTGCGGCGGATCCCCTGCTTCCCGCGCAAGCTCATCACGGCGCCGCCGCAGGTTGACACCGTAATCGCCAGGATCATCGATGGCCAGTGTGGCCGCCGCTCGATCGAACAGCAAGCTCCAGGACGTAATCGTGCTCACGGTGAATCCGCCACCGCGAATGGCATTGCGCGCAGACCATGCCATCGGAAGAGTGACAAAGCAAACTGTGAAAACGAGCATCCGGATGACTCGTCCCGTCTGCCGCTCGGCTGCAATGACCGCCACCGACGGCACGACCACGTAAAGCGCTATCGGCCGCACGAGCACGGAAGCTCCAGCGACGAATCCTGCGATCGCTGCCGAACGCGTGGTGATCGTTCGCCGCCCCAGCAATATCAGTACGACAAACGTCACGGCCGTGAAGAGCGTCTCGGTGACGATCATGTTCGCGTGGACCAGCGAAGGAATATCGAGCGCCAGGAACAAGCCACCCGCCAATGCTGCAGCAACGTCGTCGAGCACGAGTAACGAGAAGAAATAGACACCAACCGCGAGCGCCGCGTTGATGAGGTGCTGCACGACGACGATGACGAGCAGCGAATTCGGCAGCGCGATCAAGGGCGCGAGAAATGCCGGATAGCCAGGCGTGCGCCGCGTCTCGAAAAGGCCATAAACGTTTCGAAAACCGTCGCCGTGCGCGAGGTTTCTGGCCGGGCCGATGTACGTCGGCGAGTCATCCATCTGCCAGGCGTGGTCGAGCGCCATGTAACCAAAGTTCAGTGCGAGGGCAACGAAGAGTACGATCGCCGCAAAAAGGACTCGCGTGCGATTCATGGTGATCACCTTCTGAATCGTATCAGCCGGCGCGCTGTCCGCTCCGGACATCTACGGTAGGCTCTCCGCGATGCGGATTCTCCATGTGGTACCGACCTATCTACCCGCCACCCGATACGGCGGTCCGATTTACGCCGTCCACGGCTTATGCCGCGCTCTGGTGGCGCGCGGGCACGAGGTCGATGTGTTCACGACCAACGTCGACGGCGAAGGCGATTCGGATGTGCCGCTCGGAGTCCGTGTGAATCTCGACGGGGTGGGTGTTCACTACTTCGCATCGCCGTCGGCTGGCTTCTTTGCCCATCTCCAGAGGAGAGTCTATGCATCACGGACGCTGCGCACCGCGCTTGCCGGGCATCTCGCCACATACGACGTCCTGCATCTGCACTCCGTCTTCCTCTTGCCAACCTATGTCGCCGCCCGCATTGCTGAGCGAGTGCACGTGCCGTACATCGTCTCGCCCCGAGGAATGCTCGTTCCTGATCTGATCCACCGAAAGAGCCGGCTGGTGAAAAACGTCTGGATCCGCCTCGTGGAAAGGCGCACCTTTCTCCACTCATCCGCGATTCATTTCACGGCCCAACGGGAGTGGGATGAAGCCCGTAGGATTCCGATACCCCTCCCCGATCCGTTCATCGTGCCGAATGGAATCGATCTCCCTTCTGACACGTCGACCCCTCGCCTCGCGAACACACTGCTATTCCTGGGCCGAATCAACTGGAAGAAAGGGCTGGACCGCCTTCTCGACGCGGTCAAAGCAGTACCCAACGTCAAGGTCGTGATCGCGGGAAACGATGAGGAGGAACTCACACCGAAGCTTCGGGCACAGGCGGAGCGGAACGGCATCTCGAGCCGAGTCGCCTTTCGTGGTCCGGTAAGCGGCGTGGCGAAGGAAGAGCTGCTGCGAACAGCGACGGCATTAGTGCTTCCGTCCCTTTCCGAGAACTTCGGCAACGTCATCCTCGAGGCGCTGGCCGTGCGGATGCCGGTAATCGTCACACCGGAGGTGGGACTGGCGTCCGATGTTGCATTGGCCGGGGCGGGCCTCGTCACGAGCGGTCTGCCCGAACCGCTGAGCGTGGCGATCAATACCCTCATGAGCGATAGCGAAGCACGCGCGGTGATGGGCAGGCGTGGACGAGCCCTCGTGGAAGCGCGTTTTACGTGGGACCGCGTCGCCACGCAAATGGAAAAACACTACCTGCGCATTGTCACAGCGGCGCGTGTAGCCCCGGTGAAATGAATGGCGAGCGTTGAGATCATCATCCCCGTCTACAACCGTGCGGCGATGGTTCGCGAGGCGATCGAATCCGCGCTTACTGCCGCGCCGGCCGTGTCGCTGGAAGTCATCGCCGTTGATGACGCGTCAACGGACGGAACGTGGGAATGCCTCCGCGCATACGACGACCCAAGGATCCGATGCGTTCGGATGGAGTCCAATAGCGGGCAATCGGCGGCACGGAATCGCGGACTCGAGGTTGCGCGTGGAACCTATGTGAAGTTTCTCGATTCGGACGACATCCTCGTGCCGGGCCACCTGGCGGCGGAAGTGGAGGCCCTTGAGACAACCGGTGCCGAGATCGCGGTGTCCGGCTGGTATTCAGAGTGGAATGGACGAACTACGACCTCTGAGGCACCGGTGTTCCACGCGGTCGTCGACGACATCCTGGCCGGTCTCGCTGTACCGACCTCGGCCGCGCTCTACGCCCGGCGGCCGGACTGGCGCTGGGATCCTGCCCTCCGCAAGCTGGACGACTGGGACTATTTCTGTCAGGCGGCGCTCGGAGCAAATCAAATCACCACCGTCGCCGGCCAGGCGTACGTGATCCGCGAACATCCAGGCGCACGCATGACGAAAACAACGATGCTCGCAAATGCGAAAGAACATCATCGGATCCTTCAGAAACTCGAGGACCGGCTGACTGCAGGAGGACTGCTCACCGAGCCACGCAAACGGCGTCTCGCCCAATACTTTTACAAGGAGTTGCGCGTGTTCTGTCTCCACGACCGACATGAGTTCGAGACAGCGGCAAGACACATACGTTCGCTCGATCCAGCCTTTCAACCGCGGGATGAAGAACAACAGTGGATGATGAAACTCATGGCGCGCAGTATCGGCTTCCGAAACGCCGTTCTCCTTCACAGCGGAATCAAGCGCCTGGTGAAAGGCGTTGGCAGGGAGCCGGATCGATAGACTTACGGTCGAGACACGCCCTGCTACCATGAGTGACCGATGCTCGATCGCATCACGCCCCTGATCCTCACGCGCGATGAGGAGGCGAATATCGGCCGGACGCTGGCTCAACTGGCGTGGGCGCGCGAGGTCGTCCTCGTCGACAGCCTGAGCAGCGACGACACGGTGGCCATCGCGGGGCGATTCCCCAATGTGCGCGTCGTCGCGCGTCCGTTTGATTCGCACGCCGCGCAGTGGGATTTCGGGGTGAGACAGGTTACGACCGACTGGGTGCTCACGCTCGATGCCGACTACTTCGTCCCCGAGGCCTTCGTGCGCGAGCTGGCGTCGCTCCAGCCGCCGCCGGACGTCGTCGGTTACGAGGTCACGTTCCTCTATGCGATGGGAGGCCGGCCCCTCCGCTCCGCGCTCTATCCGCCGCGCCCCGTCCTTCTTCGGCTTGGTGCGTTCGAGGTCTGGCAGGATGGCCACACGCAACGCGTCCGCGTGCAAGGGCGCGTCGAGCGTTTGCGCACGTCTTTGATCCATGACGACCGCAAAGACCTGCGCCGCTTCATCGAGCGTCAACGGAAATACATGCGCCAGGAAGCGGCGAAACTGCGCGCCACATCGTGGAATGCCCTTCCCACGGCCGGCCGCATCCGCAAACTGCGCATCGTCGCTCCGGCAGCGACGCTGTGCTACGTGCTGTTTGCAAAACGGGCCATTCTCGATGGCAGGGCCGGCCTGCGTTACGCTATCGAGCGGTTCCTTGCTGAGGCCATCCTTTCGATCGAGTTGTTCCGGAGTGGTTAGCGTTAGCCGCAGCAGTTTCCGCACGACCTTCTACGCGACGGCGCCGCCGACGGTGATTACCTGATCCTCGGGAGGAGGTGAGTCCGATCCGAGGCGATCTGCAGCCCCGCCGGGCGGGACGACGCCTGGCGGGACGGCAGTCTCTCTACCTCAGACTGCTTCGGTTTTTCCTTATGGTGTGTACGTAACGGCGTTGCCCATGTCGGCCGCGATTTCATTCAGGTTGCTCATGATGAAACCGCCCGCGCCGGTCTTGGCCCAAACGATACCGCTGAACGCGCCGGTCGACGAACCGGTCACCTGGAAGACTGGCGAGCCGCTGTCGCCGGAGTCGGCGAACGCCTCGACCTGGTCCTGGCACAGAAGGTAGTTGCCGCCGATGAAATAGTCCGCGCAGGTGCGGGAGACCTGACCCGACGTCCACCCGGTCGTGCGGCCGACTTTGTCCAGGTACTGGCCGGCGACGGGAAGCGTCGTCTGGTACAGGATGAACTCGGGCGCGTATGGGTTGATGACGATGGAACCAGTCTGGAAGTTACCGTACGCGCGGGAGACCGTCTGGGCGAGCGCACCCTGGTGCCGGTTGTAGCCGGCGTCGTACTGCGCGAAAGTCACATCGCTCCAGCGGCACGTGTAGCCTGCCGGACAGCGCGTGTTCTGAGCGTTGGTGAAGGCCGGCGGATCGTACCTCTCGTAACCGATCCGGGATCCGCCTTGCGAGTACACGGTGCCGTCGGTGCCAAACCGGGTCGTGCTGCAATGGGCGGCCGTGTAGAAGCCGGCCGTACCCGGCGGGATGCCCTGGGAGACGTTCACATACCAGACGTTGACGCCGAGCGTGCACTGACTCGGCGTGCCGGCGATGGTCAAATCGATCTGCAGGCCTCCGATGAGAGGCCGGTAGAAGTCGCGCAGCGAAGTGGTCAGGGACGCGGCCGGCACGACGTCGACGACGACCGCGGTCCGCGGTACGCCGAGGGCGTCGACTTGTGCCAACACGCTCGGAATGGCGGCCGCCTCCGTCACGCCGATGAAGAGACGGTTGGTGGCCTCGTCGGCGTCGAGCACCTGCACGCCGGCGATGGCCGGGGCGGCGCTGAGACGCCCGCGCCAGCCGTCGAGCTGCAGGAAATCGAAATCACCGTGCCGGATGATGATCGCGGCCGGGCCGACCCAGGGTTGCTGCGAGCGTCCGGGCCGATTGCGAGCTACATCCGCAACAGCGGCACGCGCCGCCGGTTCGCGTATGAGATCGGTTAGATACACGTTGAGATCGCCGTTGTCATCGAAGAAGTAACCGCCGAAGCCGGGCACCTGCCGGGCCAGCTCAGCGAACCGGCCGTCCAGGCCGGGCGGAACATGAGGTTGCGCGAACGCCACAACGGGAAAGAGCAGCGCAAGCAGACACAACACACTACGGCCGACGTTAGAAATGAATCTCATGATCAAGTCTCCTTTTCAATCAAGAAGAAGGCCGGCAGATATGCAGGCCATAATTCCATCGATTGAGCCGGGATCTTGTAATATAGAGAAGGCAATAAAAAGTGATGATCGCCATAGGTCCGTGTGACATCATCGGAGCGTGACCTGATCGAAGGATTCGAGCGCCGCGGCGCTCCTGTCGGCGACGCGGGGTAGGGGAACGTCGGCGAGACGACACTCCGTAAGGTATGCGTGCATCGACACTCTTCGTCTTCGCTCTCACGATCACCTTCGCCCTTCCAGCCCTCGGCTGGGATGGGACCGGACACGAGGCCGTCGCGGCCATCGCCTGGGACAACATGCAGCCGGCGACGAGGACGAAAGTCACGGCCATCCTCGGCGCGGCGCAACCGAGCGACTGCCTCTACGAGCTCGGGTCCACCGCCGACGCGCGCTCCTTCTTCATCCGCGCCGCCACCTGGCCCGACGTGGTACGCCCGAAGAACGACACGGACAAGCGTCCCTGCACGAAGTTCCACGACTCTGACGCGCATTTCTTCGACCACTTCTGGTCCGGCCTCTCCGGCGGGACCGGCAACAACGCGCCCAAGGAAGTGAAGGTCGTTTTGACGAAGCCCCCAACGACGAGCTCCATCGCACGGCTGAGCGAGTTCCGCCCGCTCGTCGCCTGCAAGACGGCGCCGTGCGGGGTGAGTGCCGCCGTGCGCGCGCACGATCTGGCCTGGATCCTCCACCTGGCCGGTGACATCAACCAGCCGCTCCACAATGCGGCGCGCGTCACGACCGAACCAACCGAGAAGCACGGGGATCACGGCGGGAACTTCTTTCTCTTCAAGCAAGGGACGGTCCCGTCCAACCTGCACAGCTTCTGGGACGAGATCCTCGACGAATCGATCCCCCGGCAGCAGAGCGAGAGCGAGATCGCGTACATCAACCGCGTCATCGCCAAGATTCAAACCGATCATCCCAAGGCATCGCTCGCGGCACGCCTGGAATCAGGAGACGCCGCCGCATGGTCGAGTGAAGGATTCGCCACCGCCGAGCGGCTCGCCTACCCCACAACTCTGCAGCGCGGCGGCACGCCGAGCGAGAACTACCGCAATACGGTATTCACCGCCTGCGATGAAGCCATCGCCCTGGCCGGGTATCGCCTGGCCGATCTCCTCGACCACCTGTTCACGTTAGCGGGTACGGGTCCCGGCGTGGGTCCCGACGCACCGTTGCCGAAGTCCTATCGAGGGGACCGAATCGGCGAGATCAACATGCAGTTCGTGGCCCTGAAACGTTCGTACGGCAACTCTTGATCGTGGTGACTTTTCTCGTCGCACGACCAACTACTGCTCGCCGCCCATCCAGTACGGATTTGCGCCATGCGCAGCGAGGATGAGCCATGCCGTCGCGCCAACGTGGGGGCGCTGGAAGTAGCGGATGCAATCATCATAGTGATCGAAGCCAGTGACGAGACCGTCCTTCTGGTCCGACGCGGTCATGGCTCCCGTGTTGCCTTGCGCCGCCCGGAGAAGGCGGATTGCATCGTCCGCTCTTGCGTCGTCACCTCGCGAGCGGTACGCCAACGCCATCTGCGCGGTTCCTTCGTACCAGACACCTTTTCGGTCCTGACAATTAGTACCCCCGTTCATGCAAGCGCGACGGCTGTAGTCGTAACCACCATCGCGGCGCATGTGCTCTTCCACATAGGCGAGCGCGCGAACCTGACGTTCCTCCGGCAACCTGTCTCGAAGAGCGAGGACCGCCCAGGCCTGGATGTCCAGGGGAATGACGTCCATGTTCGTTTCGATTTTGCAATCGTTGTTCTTGACTGTGCACTTTGTTCCAGTCCAGAACATCCCGTTCTTCTCGTCCCACATCGAATCGACGAAATCCAGTGCACGCATCGCTCGAACATGCCAGACGTACTTGCCGGTGAGTTTGTAGAGATGCTCGAAGGCGGCATAGAGATCGATGTTGTGCTCGGTCGACTTGTAGCAGACCGGCGCCGGCGAGGGCTCGAATCCTTCGAGCCCGCCCGTATACCCGACGCCGTCGCCGGCATCGCAGTTACGAACAATCCAGTCGCCAATGCGGATTGCGGCGGAAAGGTACCGGTCCTGGTGCCCATTCGCGACACGCTCGTGATACGCCAGCAGCGCAAGCATCACCCAGGCCATGTTTCCCGCGTTGAGACTGGCGGAATACGAATCTTCGAGCCACGCCTCGTGGACCTGCTCGAGTTCATCCGGATAGGCTGCCAGGAGCGCGGGCAGTTCGTCATTGGTGAGAGTCCGGTTCAGCACCTCAGTCAGGAGTTGCCGACGCCGATTGGGTTCAGTTCCGGCGAGGCACTGCAGGTCACCGGTAAGCGCTTCCAGGAATCCCGGAGGCATACGTCGCCGGATCGCGGCCGCCAGCGGCTCGGATGATGTCGCCAGGCGGTTCGCGAACCGGCCCGGGTTACGAATGTCGCTTGCGAGCAAGGCGGATCTTCGATCGCCTCTTTCGTACCAGCCCGGCAGGCGCGCGGTGTTCTCCCGTCCTCCGGCGATCCAGCCGGGCGGCGTGGTCAGGTCACCAGCCTGATATGCATTGCGCAGGCTTCCGTCGTACATCGACTCCCGGATCTTGTCCGGAGGGCGAAAGCGATCCTTCTCCTGCACTCGAACGAATGCCTCCGCGATCAATCCCGCGCGCCGAAGGTCGCCGGCAGCGATATAGGCCAGAAGTGCCAGAGCGTTGTCGTAGGTGTAGGCGGCATTCCGCATGACCCGGTCGAAGTCCTTGCCGGTTTCCGTCTGATAGCTGACCAGAAACCGAGGCTGGTCGAGTCGCTTGTCTGCCGTGGCGGGATCGAGCTCGTAGCGGATGTCGTCGAGATAGAAAACGATCTCCTCTTTGGGCAGATTCGAGACGGCGTTCGCGGCCCATCCGAAGCCGCCCAAAACATAGGAGAGGTCCTGATTCCTCAAGTCGATGGAATACAGCGACCAGTCCTTCGTCAACACGGTGATGGCAGGGCGGGTCGTGACCTTGCGAGAGGCGTCTGGATGCGCAAATGCTCGAGGATGCGCAAGTAGTCGAGTTTTCGGATCGATTTGAGGTGTTGCCCTCCGTTGCTCATCGAGCGTATCGGGATCCCACCCAACGCCGAGCGCGAAGAACTCGACACGTTCTCCACCCTTTTCCCCCTTCGACCAAAACGTCAGTCGGGTTGAACCCCGCAAATCGACTCCGGCCTCTGGCTGATCGCCCCAGTTCGGCTCCGGAACCACCCGCGTTTGCACCTGCCTAACCGGCGCCGTCACGATGTTCGGACATTTTTCGTACGGCGGATCGTGAGGAAGATCCGGATCGCGTTGAATCCCATTCATGAAATACCAGGCCCCCCAGTTGAACTCACCGGTGAGCTCCGGCTTGAACGAGGCCCGGATGCACGTCGGCGGGTTATGGCAGTCCGTCGCCCAGCTTTCGTCCATCGGCGGCACGGCCCGCAGCGCGTCTTCCGGCCTGCAGGTGTTGTCGTAGTTGCTCATGCGCGCCCGGACCGCGAAGTGGTTGCCTGCCCCGTCGACTGTCGTATAGACGTCATATGCCGTATGAAACTGGTCCATGACCGTATCGAGATACGCCTTCGCGCGTGCGGCAGACACGTCGTCCGCAGCGGCCGCGGG
>DATLWH010000822.1:0-6657 GCA_035576505.1 Thermoanaerobaculia bacterium
ATCTTCAGCTTGTCGTTGTAGACCTTCGTACGCCCATCGTCATAGATACGCGGATTGCGGAGCTTGTTGTAAACCCACGACGGCACGGTGTGGATGACATGCTCGGTGGCGCCGTCTTCATTCTTCCACTGCTGATCGGCCATGAAGCCGAAATCGAAGAGGTGCAGCGCCTTCGATCCCTCGACGGTGAGCTCGGTGCCGATCGGCTTGAGGCCCTCGAAGCCCTGGATGTTGTGGCAGGAGTAGCAGCCGTACTTCTCAATGGAGCGCTGTCCGAGGTAGACGAGCTGCTCGTGAGCAGACATCGATTTCAGTTTCATCTCCGCGTCGCGGTCGCTGAGCGTGTTGATCAGATAACCCTTGGCGAGATCGTGAACGGCCTGCGGGTCCGGCTGGCGGATGGGCGTGTTCATGAAGCCCGGCTTCTGCATGGTGAGCAGATACGCCGTCACGTCGGACGCTTCCTGATCGGTGAGCCGCAGCGACGGCATCGGGGCTTCGGCGTAGTAGGCCTTCGGGTTCTTCACCCAGTTGTATATCCAGGCCGCGTTCGTCTTCGTTCCTACGCCGGTGAAGTTGAATCCGTAGTTGCGTTCCAGCGGGAAGTCGTCACGTCTGGCCAGGCGGAGCTGACCGGTCTTCTCGTCTTTCACCTGCTCGGTGTCGACATGGCAACCCATGCAGCCGACGCTGCCGACGATCTGCTTGCCTCGGGCGGCATCACCGGCGCCGGGCTGCGACCAGGTGCGGTGCGTCGACTTGTCGAACAGATAGCTGACGATGGCGTGGATCTCGGCGTCCTGGAGCTTGATGTTGTGCGCGCGTTCCTGAGGCGGCACGACACTCGGGTCGATCATGTTCCGCTGATAGAAGAAAGACGGCATGCGCGTCGTGGAGCGAAAGTTGTGCGGCTCGCTGATCCAGCGGAATGCCCACTCCGGCGTGGTCTTCTCAGCGATGCCGCCGAGATCAGGACCCGGCTTGCGAAGATCGGTGAAACGCCAGTTATTGATCTTGTGGCAGGCATAGCAGCCGTAAAGCTCGACGGTCTGCATGGCCTTGGTGATGTCCTCACCGTGGTCGACGGCCATCTGCCCTGAATGGCACTTGATACAGCCGGCCTCGTAATAGTGCCGGGGGTACATCGGCGTCTCGATGAACTCGTTTTCCTCGTAGCCCCAGTGACGCTGCTCGAAGTCGCCCGGCACCGGGAAGAATCCGAGAGTCCACCAGGATGTCTGAGCCCAGCGATGCTCCATTCTCGGACTGGCCGGCGTGTGTCCGGCGCGGCCGAACTCGGTGGCCCTGTCCTGACCGCGATGACAAACGGTGCATCCGTACTCGAGGAGCGGATGCGGCGAGGCCGAGCCGACGTACAGATCGAGCTTCGGATGCGTGCGCCACGGGTTCAGCGTGTCATTCGGCGCATCCTGAATCCGCTTGAGCTGGGCGATCCGGTCCTCGGTCTCTTTCCGCTTTTCCTGAGGGATCTGATAGCCGTCGAGATTCTGCTGCAGTTCCTGGGACAGCCGCGCGGCCTCGGCTTTCGACTCCCATCCGGGCGTATCGATGGCGCGGTGGCAGGTCTGGCAACGGTCGACCCGTGGGACGTTCATGTAGTTCATGTCGATCGACAGATCATTCAGAACCACCTGGTCGATCTTGATGACCGGATTGACGAAATCGAGCAGCGGCTGGCTGAGGATCCAGTTCGTGCTGAACCGGTCCATGTCGACGGCGGTCAACTGCTTGTTCAGCAGGTCCACCGACGCGGTCAGCTCTTTCTTCTTATCCTCGGCATCCTTGATCTTCTTCAGCCATTGATCGACGTTCGCTTTGGCGGCGTCCCGTTTGCGCGTCGATTCCTGCAGGGCAAGCTGCAGTTCGGCCAGACGCTCCGTCTGACGCTGGTACTCCGCCTGCTGTTGCGCCGCGTCGGCCCGGTGCTGCACCACGGAGGCCTCGGTGATGTAGCGCTGGGCGTCGAGGTTTGCCTTGGCGAACCGGTAATCCTGATCGGCGCGGTAGTGGTCTCCCTCCACCGCGTCGAGCGCCTTCTGCGCCAGCAGATACTGGTCGCGATGTCCGGCCAGCTCGATGCTGCTCTTTTGATCCTGCGCGTCGAGGGCGGCCAGTTGCTGCGCGTTCTCCGCCGCTTTTGCAGCCTGCATCTCCTGAACGATGCGATCCTGCTGCATGCGCATGAACTCGAGCTGAAACCACTTCCAGCCTCGGATGTAGTCGTAACCGACGATGAGTCCCGTCACCGCGACGAGAACGAGACTCGACAGGGCGAAGATCAAATTCAGCCTGCGAATCGAGTAATTGTGCGGAATCGGCTCTTGTGGCTTCATCGGTTAGGGGAGTCCTCAGACGTTGAAGAAGATCTCCTGAATGTGCAGGATGTATTTCAGATTGAACAGCCAGCGCAACACCATCTTGATCGGCAGCGACATCATGATCAGAAAGAGGTATGCGCCGACGTAATACCGGGCTGCCCCCATCTTCGTATAAAAGCGGCGGAACGGTCCGATCGCCATCAGCGGAGGCAGACCGAGGTATCCACCGATGAGAGTGAGCCCGAAGATCTCACGGATGATCCAGAGCTTCGGCAGCGACGTGCCGAGAACCTTCACCCACATCAACTCCGAGAGATCGACGTTCACCAGAGGGACGAGCTTGTTCGGATCCCAGAATTCGTAAGGCCCGAAGAAGTTCCAGTTCGGTCCGCGAAGGAACGTGCCGGTAATGATCAGAAACGACCAGAGCACGAGGAACCCGTAGAGGAAGACTCCGATCTCCCACTTCCGCTCACGGAAGGAGTAGTAGCCGTTGCCCTTCGGATTCGTATCGATGTACGGAATGGCCATGAGGCCGACGATGATCAGCGTCGGCAGTACGACACCGGCCAGCCAGGGATCGAAGTAGACGAGCATCTCCTGCAGGCCGAGGAAGTACCAGGGAGCCTTGGCAGGGTTGGGAGACGAGGTCGGATTGGCCGCTTCCTCCAGCGGCGCACGCAGCACGACCGACCAGACGATCATCACGATCGTCAGCAGGATCATGCAGAGCATTTCGGTGTAGACGAGGTCGGGCCAGGTGAAGAGTTTCTCGTCCGACTCGGTCTTCTCCCACGGAATGCCGCCCACGACGAGCTGCGTGTCGTTCAGATACGCCTTGCGCAGCGCCACCCAGGTGAAGAACCCCAGCAGGAAAATCATCGCCACGATGGGGACGTTGTCGGGCTTCGCCGCGATGAGGAAAAAGTTCGGGTCGAGCATCGACAGGCCGAACGCCAGCGCCCCCAGGACGAAGAGGCGAAGACCGATCTTCGTGTCCCACAATCGCCCGCCCAGCCGCGCCAGCACGAAAAGAATCAGCAGATAGGCGACGCCGAGATAGAGCAGCGGGGCGATGAAGATCCCGGTCACGAGGAGAACGACCCCGAAACCGAGGAAGGCCAGCCCGCCGGCCGACTTGATCTGTCCGCCGAGGAGGTTGAAATAGATGATGAGGGCAAAAATCGACGTCAGCAGCAGGAACGAGATCGACCCTGCCGACAATACGTTGATGAAATCCTTGATGAAGACCATCAGCGCGCGGCCTCCGTGGGACGGGGGTCGGGGGTCGGGGGTCGGGTGTCGGAGACCGACCACTGATTACCGGCAACTGACCGTGTCATTGCACGGGTGGTCGGGTGTCGGGGGTCGGAGGACGACGGCCGCGTCGGAGCGAGCTCCGACCCCCGACTCCCGACCCCCGACCCGCGACTCATTGACATGCAAGGCGCATTCATAGCGGACCCGAGATGCCTCCGTCTTTTCGAACTCGCCAGAAGTGAATGGCCATCAGGAAGCCCGCCGCCAGCGGAATGACCACACAGTGCAGGACATAGAAGCGCAGCAGCGTGGCGGCCCCGATGGACCGCCCGCCTATGAGCGCGAAGCGGGCATCATCGCCCGCATGAATAAGTCGTATGTCCCCCAGCTTGACAAGGCCCGACATCGGGCCCTCGTTCCCCGCACCGGGTGAGGCGCGCGCCATCGAAGAGCCGACCGTGATCGCCCAGATCGCCAGCTGGTCCCACGGGAGCAGATAGCCGGTAAACGACAGCAGCAGCGTCAGCACGAGCAGGATGACGCCGACGTTCCAGTTGAACTCGCGGGGCGGCTTGTACGAGCCGGTCATGAAGACGCGGAACATGTGCAGCCAGACGGCGATGACCATGGCGTGCGCACCCCAGCGGTGCATCTCGCGCATGATCCCGAACGGCGCCTGCTCGCGCAGATCCATGATGTCGGTGAAGGCGTATTCGATGGTCGGGCGGTAGTAGAACATCAGCAGCAGGCCCGTCACCGTCTCCACGAGGAAGAGGAAGAACGACGTGCCGCCCATGCACCAGGTGTAGCTCATGCGCACACCGGAGCGGCGGACCTTGACCGGATGCAGATGGAGGATCAGCGACCCGAGGACCGCCAGGACCCGCTTGCGGTTCGTGTTCGGGATGCCGACCCGGAAAACCGACTTCCAGATCTGCGAATTGACGATGCCTTCCTGCAGTCCTCGTAGATTCGCCATTGTTCCTCTTGGGGGTGGGGGGTGGGGAGTGGGGGGTGGGAGTGGGAAGCTAACCTGTTCCCACTCCTACACCCCACTCCCCACTCCCCACCCTCACATCTTGATGAATGCCTCGGGATCAGTCCACTCCCCGCGCTCCTGATGGAATTGCTTTGATTTGTCGACGACGATCTGTCCATCGGCGACATCGATGAAGATCTTGGCCCGCTCGAGAGGACGCGGAGTCGGTCCCTCGAAGTTGATTCCGGACTTGTAGTAGCCGCTGCCGTGGCAGGGGCACTTGAACTTATTCTGGGTAGGAAGCCAGTTCGGCGTGCACCCGAGATGCGTGCAGACCGTGATGAGGGCATAGATCATCTCTTCGGTGCGCACGATCCAGATGCCGAACTTGTCCTTCCAGCGCTCGTCGACTTCTCCGATGGCATAGTCGGAGGGTAGGCCGGCCTTGAACTTCTGGACCGGCTCGAAAAGGACGTTCGGGAAGAGGAACCGCCCGAGGATGCTGGTCAACCCGCCGAGAGCGGCGGCCAGAGCGACCCACGCCGTGGTCAGAACGACCGGAAAACTGCGCCGCGTGATCTCGCCCTGTTCGCGGATATCGGAAGCAGCGCTCCCCGCAAGGGGAGTCTTCGGAACCATCTGATATGGCGTGATTTCGTCAGACATCCAGGGTTGTGAAGGTGCCGAAAAGAGCCCGTTCCGGCGCGGCGTTAATATCCGCTTTTCGACAACCGCTGTCAACGAAAAAGGTGACAGGAGAGGTGGAAAATTTGCGTGATTTCTGAGCGCTTTTGCGGCCGCGAGTCTCGCAGTTGCGAAACGTAGGTCGGACTAATCTAGCCGCCATTCCTCACGGGGGAGTCGCGGACACTGTGTAACGTCGCGAGCCCTTCTCCCCCGCGCTTTTCAGCGGGGGAGAAGGTGCCGAAGGCGGATGAGGGGGCCGTGCTCGCGCTGAAGTTGAGTGTTTTCATGTGTTTCGCGGACCGTACATGGAAATAGTCCACTTCACGGCAAGAACCAACGCCCCCTCATCCGCCTCCGGCACCTTCTCCCCCCCGCTGAAAAGCGCGGTGGGGAGAAGGACGCTCGATGAACACTGCGTCAGCGATTCTACTTAGATGGTGTTCGAGACCCGGCAACCTCAGCCAATGCCTGCTTCGCCGCGGCGCGGACACGCAGGCTTGGATCGCTGGCGGCGATCCGCTGAAGGTCGGGAGTGGCGTCGCGGCCCGCCAGGGTTGCGTACGCCGACATGGCCACGATCATGGCGTCTTCCTTCTGGTCTTCGCGCATGGTGGCGACGCGGTTCAGGCGCGACCGGTCGAGGATCTCGCGCAGCGGGCCGAGGGCGCGCTTGTCGCCCAGCCGGGCCAACCCGATGGCCGCGTTCCAGCGAACGTCCGGCACCTCTTCCTTCAGACCGTTGACCAGGGCCGGAACCGCGCTGGCGTCGCCGATTGCGCCGAGCGTGTAGTACGCAGTGGCGCGGACGTCTTTGTCCTCGTCCGAGGCCGCCTGCGCAATGCGCGGGACGGACGCGGGATCGCGCAACTCGCCGAGGGCCGTCAGCGCGAAGATGCGATTATCGACATCGCGGTCGTTGAGACCGTCGAGCAGGAGCGGCGTGGCGCGCCGGTCGCCGAGCGTGCCGAGCACCATGCCGAGGTAACGGCGGATGCGCGGGTCGTCGCTCTTCGAGTTGGCGTACAGCGTGGCGATGTCCTGCTCGAGATTCGGATACCGCTTCGCCTCGCCTCGTTTGAGCGACTTCGAGAGCTGATACGCCGCCTGCCAACGCTCGTGAGAGCTTCCGGAGCGGATGGCGTTGAGGTAGTCAGGAATGGTCTGCTCGTCCGTGGCCAGCTTGCCGAACACGAAAAAGATCAGGACGGCGATCAGGACGACGCCCAGGGGGAAGACGTCGAACTGGAAGAGGATGGTCTTGGGAGATTCCTTGGGGAGGTCGGCTGACGCGGGGGTCGGGAGTCGGGGGTCGGGGGTCGGAGAACTTGCGGCGGCGGTCTCCGACTCCCGACTCCCGACAGGCGACTCCCGAATCTCGGTTTGGGGTGTCGG
>DATLWH010000823.1:0-4847 GCA_035576505.1 Thermoanaerobaculia bacterium
CGACGGGCTGCACCAGGCGATCGAGGCCAAGGAAGGCGTGCGCATCCAGCGAGAGAACCAGACGTTGGCGTCGATTACTTACCAGAATTATTTCCGCATGTACGGCAAGCTGGCCGGCATGACCGGCACGGCGGACACCGAGGCCGCGGAGTTCGACAAAATCTACAACCTCGAGGTGGTCGTCATCCCACCGAACCGCCAGATGGTGCGCATAGACAATGGCGATCTGGTCTATCGCACGGAACGCGAGAAGTTCAACGCCATCGTCGACGAGATCAAGATCCTCAACGAGAAAGGCCAGCCGGCGCTCGTCGGCACGATCTCGATCGAGAAGTCGGAAGCCCTTTCATCGGCGCTGAAGCGCAAGGGCGTGCCGCACGTCGTCCTCAACGCCAAATACCACGAGAAGGAAGCGGAGATCGTCGCGCAGGCCGGCCGCAAGGGCGCCGTAACGATTGCCACGAACATGGCCGGCCGCGGCACGGACATCCTTCTCGGCGGCAATCCCGAGTTTGCCGCGGCGCAGAAGAACAAGGACGTGGCTGATCCGGCCGAGCGGAAGCGCGTTGAGGAAGAGATCACCGCGCAGTGGAAGGTCGATCACGACGACGTCGTCGCCCTGGGCGGCCTTTATATCGTCGGCACCGAGCGCCATGAGTCGCGGCGGATCGATAACCAGCTCCGCGGACGGTCAGGACGTCAGGGCGACCCCGGCGCCTCGCGGTTCTACCTCTCGCTCGAAGACGACCTGATGCGTATCTTCGGCGGCGAGCGCCTGATGAACTGGATGGAGAAGCTGGGCATGGAGGAAGGCGTCCCCATCGAGCACGGGATGGTCACGCGCTCGATCGAACGCGCCCAGAAGCAGGTCGAGGGGCGCAACTTCGAGGCCCGCAAGCATCTGCTCGAATACGACGACGTGATGAACAAGCAGCGTGAGTCGGTCTACACGCTGCGCCGTTCGATCCTGGATGGCCGCGAGGGGAAGGACTACATCCTCAACGCGGCCGACGAGATCGTCGACTACCTGACCGAGACGCACATCCCCGACGATGCCCGCGATCTGCCGAACGAGTCGGAGTTGAACGCGGAGCTCTACGACTTTTTCGGCCTCGATCTAAAGGCGGCCGGCGTCGATCTGGCCTCGATGCCTCGCGCCGCGGTGAAGGATGCCGTGATCGAGGCGGTGAACCGGCGCTACGAGCAGAAGGAATCATCGATCGGCCCGGAGATGATGCGCCTGCACGAGAAGTACATCCTGCTGCAGGTGATCGACCAGCTTTGGAAGGATCACCTGCTGAATGTCGATCATCTCAAGGAGGGCATCGGCCTGCGCGGCTACGGCCAGCGCGATCCACTCATCGAGTACAAGAAGGAATCGTTCGAGATCCTCCAGGAGATGATGGAGCTGATTCAGGACCGCGTCGTGAAGTACCTCTGGAAGACGGAGGTGGTGGTGGAGCGGGAAGGCGATCGCCAGGAGGATGTGCAGCGGGTGCAGCGGGCCATGCCGCCGCAGAAACCAAAGGCGCCCCCGATGGTCTTCTCCGGCTCCGGCGGTTCCTCCGGCCCCGCGCAGGTGCAGCGCAAAGAGCCGAAGATCGGCCGCAACGACCCCTGCTGGTGCGGCAGCGGCAAGAAGTACAAGAAGTGCCACGGGAACGCGGCGTAGCCGGGCCGGCACGGCCGGCGGCGTTGGTTGCCCAAGGCTCCGCCACGATTGTCGCGTGCTCTTCTACACAGCGTAAACTGAACATCCGATGGCTCATATCGCGATCGACTACGACAAGGAAAAACTCCGCGACTTCTGCCGCAAGTGGAAGATCACGGAGTTCTCCCTTTTCGGCAGCGTGGTGCGGGATGGCTTCGGGCCGAAAAGCGACGCGGATATCCTCGTGACGTTTGCAGCCGATGCGCCATGGAAGCTGTCGAACTGGCTCCAAATGGAGCGAGAGCTCGCGTCACTCTTCGAGCTGCGCGTCGACCTCGTGGAGCGCGGCGCCGTCGAACACAGCGACAATCGCTTCCGCAAACGAGCGATTTCTCTCGTCGGCGGTGATGCTTGACGTCGCGTGATCTCGGCTATCTCGAGGACATGCGTGTCCACGCGAGCGACGGTCGGCATTGCGCACCGTATCAGCCGCGTATCATTCCTGACTGATCGCATGACTACCAGCGTATCGATCTCGTACGCGTCTGGACGATCATGGAGGACGATCTGCCGCCGCTCTTGGGCGCGCTGAATGCTCACCTCGGCGCCATCGACTGAATCGACGCCAGGGATCAGCGTAAACTGAACATGTCATGCCCCATATCGCGATCGACTACGACAAAAAAAAGCTCCGCGACTTCTGCCGCCGCTGGAAGATCACGGAGTTCTCTCTCTTCGGCAGCGTAGTACGCGATGATTTCGGGCCGGAGAGCGACGTGGATGTGATGGTGACGTTCGAGAAGGACGCGCCGTGGACGCTTTTCAGTCTCGTTCACATGGAGGATGAACTCGCCGAGATCTTCGGACGGCCTGTCGACTTGTGTGAGCGCCCCGGGGTCGAGCGAAGCCGGAATCGATTCCGGCGTGAATCAATCCTCTCGAGTGCGGTGCCGCTTGAACTCTGAAGATTCGGGACTCCTGGACGATATTCTCGAATCGGCGCGGCTTGCGCTTTCATACGTGCAGGAGACTACTGATGACGACTTCGACTCCGATCAACTTCGCCAGGACGGAGTAGCGTATCGGATCGGCATCATCGGCGAAGCAGCACGTTCTCTCTCTGGTCCCACGAAGGCGGCCATCGGCCTCGACTGGACTGCGATGATGGGAATGAGAAATCGCCTTTTTCACGGCTACCGTGATACCAACATCGTAACCCTGTGGAAGACCGTGAAGATCGATCTCCCGGAGGTGGTTTCGCTGATCGAAGCATTTCTTGAACCCTGACATATCATCCCCGCCGCATGCTTCCTGAAAAAACATTCGAAAATCGCGTCGGCATCATCACCGGCGGCGGGACCGGGATCGGCTTCGCCATCGCCCGCGAGTTGGCAAAGCTCGGAGCCACGGTCGTCATCGCCAGCAGGAGCGAGGATCACCTCGGGCCGGCAGTCGAACAACTGCGGAGTGAGACGGGGCGCGCGAACGCGGCCGACTTCGTCGCGCTCGACGTCCGCGACGCCGCGGCTGTCGAGGCCATGGCCGCGAAAGTCCAGGCCGACCATGGGCGCATCGACTTCCTGGTCAACAACGCTGCCGGAAACTTCATCTCACCGGCCGACCAGCTCTCGGTCAACGGCTGGAACGCGGTGATCGGCATCGTACTCAACGGCACGTTCTACTGCACCAGCGCCGTCGGCAAACGAATGATCGCCGCGAAACGAGGCACGATCCTCAACATCATCGCCAACTACGCCTGGACCGGCGCGCCCGGCCTGGTCCATTCCGCGAGCGCCAAGGCGGGTGTTCTGGCCATGACGCAGACGCTGGCCGTGGAATGGGCGCGCCACAAGATCCGCGTCAACGCCATCGCCCCCGGCCCCGTGCACACCGAGGGCGCTTCGAAAAGGCTCTTCCCCGACGAGATGGTCGAGGAAGGGATCCGGAAGACAATCCCTCTGCGGCGATTCGCCACGCTCGAGGAGGTCGCCAACGCCGCGTCCTACCTGCTCTCCGATTACGCCTCCTACGTCACCGGCGAAGCGCTCGTCATCGACGGCGGCCAATGGCTCAGCGGCGCGGATTACTGGACGCGGGTACAGCAGATGGCGCCGAAATGATCGCAGTGACGGTTGATGCTTCGTAGGATCGCTTCGGTGTTTACGGCCGCCGCGGCGCTCGCCTGTGCTCATGCTCCCATTGCACAGACGCCTGCAGAAACAGTCATCGCGGTGGTGAGCCGCGACATCCTTCTCCACGCTAAAGAGGCACCGGAAGGGACGTATCTTCTCATCGAGACTCAAACGCGCACTTTCGAACTGACGGAACAGGATTTCCGTCATGCGGTCGAGTCAGGGATACCCCTAGGCCTGCTGCGACAGCTACTGGCTGAGCACCCTCATCGCGTCGCTTTCCCATCTGGCACCCGCGAATTTCGACCTGTTACTCCGTCAGCAATCGCGCGGATATTTGCGAATGGTCCGTGGTGGGATCGTTTCTATCGGCGTTTCCCAAATTCGCGAGGCTTCGTCGGCTTCTGCGGTCCGGTCTTCAACAGAGATGCAACCGAAGCATTGATAGGCGTCGACTACAACTGCTTCGGTGACTGCGGGTGGGGAGGGATTGTTCATCTTCAACGCCAGGACGGAAAGTGGGTGAGGCTTCATGAGTGGCTGCTCTACATAAGCTGAGCCGACACTCTGGCGTCCGGGGTTCTGCTGTACTCCGAAAGCTATATCCGTAGCGCAGACAACCGACAACGCGGCGAAGCTGCAGACGACGCGCGACGAGCGCATTACTTCTTCAAATAATCCACCGCCACATGCGCGATCGCGCGCACGCCTAACTCCAACCCGCTCTCTTCGACGTAGAACAGCGGCGAGTGATTCGAGGCTGCCTCCTCGGCGGTCTTGCCCTTCTGCCGCGTACCCAGGAAGAAGAAGAGTCCCGGCACCTTCTGCTGGAAGAAGGAAAAATCCTCGGCGCCGAGAACTGCGTTGATGACCTCCACGTGCTCGCTTCCCGCCACGCGGCGCAGCGTGGGCACCATTTGCTCGGTCACGGCAGGGTCGTTGTAGGTGATCGGATACCCTTCGTCGATCGTGACAGTCGCCGTCGCGCCGCCGCTCAGGGCGATGTCTTCCGCCGTCCGTTTGATGCGGGCATGAATGTCGTCGCGCATCTTGGCGTCGAGCGA
>DATLWH010000824.1:0-2580 GCA_035576505.1 Thermoanaerobaculia bacterium
CTCGCCACCGCGATTCGAGTTGGTATACGCGGATGATGGCGCGACGCTTTGGCAGGTGCAGTAACCCCCCTGGGACCGCGGGCGTCTCGACCGCGCTTGAATCTCGCCATCCTGCTACCTACAGGCGCGGGCGGGACGCCCTCGGTCCCAGGGGGGTTCGCCGTTCTCGACCGATAACGGCCCTAGAATCGCGTCGCAGTTGACGATCATCGAATCGATTCGCAGGGTTTTCGGCCGTGGGCCGCTCGACTGGACCCGCGGCGTGGGCAGGCCGCGGGCCTCGCGGCCGGAGACGGTGGATGTCATCGTTCCGATCTATGGCGCCGCCGAGGAGAGTCGGGCCTGTCTGGCGAGCATCGAGCGAGAGACGGACCTGGCGCGACATCGCCTCATCCTCGTCGTCGACGGGCCTCAGGATGCCGAGGTGGAAGCGATCGTCGCAAGCTCGCCGCATCGCGTACTACGGAACGAGCAGCGAGGAGGCTTTGTCGCAGCGGTGAACCGCGGCATGCGCGAATCGACGTGCGACGTCGTGCTGCTCAACAGCGACACCATCGTAACGCCGCGCTGGTTGGAGAAACTCATCGACGCGGCATATTCGTCGGGTGACATAGGCACGGTCACGCCGCTCTCGAATCACGCCACGCTCTGCTCCGTTCCGCGGGGCTTCGAGGAGAACCTTCTGCCGGCCGGCTTCGATGCCGCGTCGTTCGCGGCGCTGGTCGAGAGGGTCCCCGATCGCCGTTACCCCCGAATCCCGACGGGAGTGGGAGTCTGTCTCTACATCCGGCGTGTCGTGTTGGACGACGTCGGCCTGTTCGATGCCGCGCAATTCGGGCTCGGATATGGAGAAGAAAACGACTTCTGTATGCGCGCGCTGGCCCGCGGATGGCTGCATATCGCCGACGACGCCACCTTCATCGTTCACGCCGGCCATCGCAGCTTCCGGTCGTCGCGATTGCGGCTGGAGCGACAGGCTCGGGCCACGCTTGGCCGACTTCATCCGCGATACATGGCCACGATTGCGGCGTTGATGCGGAACGATCCACTCGAGACGGTCCGCGCACGGATCCGCTCTGCGCTTGGAGAAAAGGACACGCCCGGCCGCCGCGTCGTCCATCTCGTCCATGGCTGGCCTCCGTTCCAGCACGCAGGCACGGAGCTTTACGCCTACTGGCTCGTCCACCAGCAGAAGGCGGCGCACCACGCCGCGGTCTACGTGCGCGGCGCCGATCCAACGCGGGCGCACGGCGAGGCGGTGGAACTGATCGATGACGGCGTGCGAGTGAGGATCGTGACGAACAACTTCACGGCCAGGAATCCATTTCGCCGCAACGCCATCCGCGACCGGCTGCTCGAGCGCGACTTCGCGCGGTTTCTGAAAGCCGAGCGCCCCGAGCTGCTGCACATTCATCATCTGGCCGGCCACGCATTCTCGCTGGCCGGCGTCGCCAAACGGCTAGGCATCCCCATCGTGCTGCAGATTCAGGACTGGTGGTTCCTCTGCGCCCGCGTCAACCTCTACGACCGCGACGGAAACCGTTGCACCGGACCGGCCGTGGCCAAGTGCGCGCGCTGCGCCACGCTGACGAACGTCGCCCCGGCCCCCATCACCAATCGCATTCTTCACGCCGTACGCAGATCGGCCGCCCGCTCCGCGATCGCGGCGTGCGATGCCTTCATCTCCGGCTCGCGGGCAATTCGTGACGACTACATCCGCTCCGGCGTGATCCCGCCGGCGACGCCGTTTCACGTGATCCCCTACGGCGTCAGCGTCGACCCGCCAGGCGAGCCGAGAGCAACGGCACGGCGGCCGGTTCGCTTCGGCTACGTCGGCACGATCGGGCCGCACAAGGGCGTCCACATCGCCGTCGACGCCATGCAAGGCATCGATCCCTCGCAAGCCTCGTTTCACATATGGGGAGACGTGCGCGCGCTACCGGAATACGCCGCCGATCTGAAGAAGCGGACCGGCGGTGAATCCGTCATCTTCGAGGGGCGATTCAGCGAAGACGAAAAGATGCGCGTCTTCTCGTCGATGGATGTGCTGCTCGTCCCCTCCATCGGAGTGGAGTCGTTCGGCCTGGCCGCGCGCGAGGCGATGACCTGCGGCGTCCCGGTGATCGCATCGGCGGGCGGCGCTCTCTCGGAGATGTTCGCGCCCGGCGAATGCGGCGAGCTCTTCCCGGCCGGAGACGCCGCGGCGCTGCATCAGATCCTGATTCGCGTGGCCGGCGACCCGGGCATCATCGACCGCTGGTCGGCCCGGCTTCCGCGGCCGAAACGCAACGATGTTCACGCCGCCGAGATCGAGGCCGTGTACGACGCGGTGCTGGCGGCGCGCAAGTCATGATCCGCACCATCGCCAGTGTCATCCGCGGCGAAGGCCTTCCGTCCGCCCTGAACCGAACGCGCGAACGGATCGGCGACGCGTTGCATGGCGCGGCAATGCGCGTGCGCGGTACGTTTGCCGGCGCATCCGAGGCCGCCATTCTGAATGTAGCAGCCTCCGGCACGGCACTGCGGCTGGGAGGGGTGCAGGCGCAGCTCGCTTCCCGTCTTCACATCGAGCGAGGTCTG
>DATLWH010000825.1:0-2434 GCA_035576505.1 Thermoanaerobaculia bacterium
TTCGATCTGCTCGTCAGCGCGGCCGCCATCCTGGCAATCGTTCTGGCGCTGACGCGAAAACGCGGCGCTTCGATGCCGGTGCAGATCGTCCGCTCGGTCGTCGCGGCGGCAACGGCCCTCGGTTACATGATGCTGGTCAAGAACCTGGTCGATAACTCGCGCATCTCCGCGGTGCCTGACCACATCCTTCCCGTTTCCGTCGCCCAGGGTGTGCTCCTCGGCGCGCTCCTTCTCCTCGGTTTCGCGTTGCTGCGGATCACGCGTCACGAGGCTTCACGCAAAGCGACGCTGCTCGGCATCGCCATCATCGTCATCCCCATCCTCGTCACGGGGCTGAACCTGGCGTACGCACCAAAGCGGGCCTTCTTCTGGATCGCCGGAGCCGTGGTGATCTCGCTGCTCCTGCACGCGCTCACCGCCAATTTCACATTGCGCGCGCTCGGAACCGCCCTCTTGATGGTGCTGGCCGTCTACATGCCGCTGCAGCTCTTCGAGCGCTCCAGCGCGCGGCACTTCATTGCCGACACCTACGCGCCCCTCGTCGTCGGCGAGGCAAGCCAGCTTCGGACGATGATCGAAGACACGCTGCACAACGAGTTCGCCAGCATGGAGCTGAGCTCGATCCTTCCCGACGACTACCGGAAGATGAACCTGGAGGATCTGGCCTACGAGCTCTGGCTGCGGAGCGATCTGTCGAAATGGCGCGTGCCGGCGGTCATTACGGTCCACGACATCTTCGACCATCCGCTCAGCCGGTTCGGTGTCGGGCTTCCTCAGTTCAGCGAACGGCGGCGGGAAACCGACAGCGAGGTGCTGCAGCTCGGCAATGTGACGCGCGTCCTCATCCACCACGACTTCGACCTCACCATCGGCGGGATTCCTGTGGCCGAGGGGAGCGTCCATGTCGTCAACCCCGCCGACCCGGGAGCCACGACCTTCGCCGACGTTTACCGCGACTTCTTCGAGCCTACATTCGGCGACACCGTCACAGGCCTGCAGCCGCAGCGCGAGATCGTCGTCTTCGACCACGACGGCAAGGCGCGCGGCACGACCACGGTGCGCCTGCCGCAAAGCCCGGCCTCCTATTTCGCCGCGCTGAAGCCGGACCACGGTCTCTGGATCGAGGAGAACGAAGGGGCGGGATCGGCGGTCTATCTACGCCGCACCGAAGACGCGCTCTACGCCTTCCCGCTGCAGGTGCCGACACGCGGGCAGCAGGTCCGGCGGGCCGGCGGCGTTGCCATCTGGGCCATCGCCTTCGTGCTGGCGGTAATCCTTGCGCGCTCCCTGCCGGTCATCGCCTCGGTGATCCGCCGCGCGCCGCGCAACCTCGACTTCCGGACCCGCACGTCGCTTTACCTGACCGCCGTGGTCATCCTCCCGCTCATCGTCTTCGTCCTCTTCGTCCGGGCCTATCTGGCCAACCGGCTCGAGGCGGAGTATCTCGACCGCGGCCAGACCGCGCTCAACGCGGCCGAGCGTGTGATCGAGGACTACCTGGCCTCGACGACGTCGACGACGCATCCCGAACAGGTGCTGGACGACGACGTTCTGAGCTGGCTGGCGCGCGTGATCGGCCACGACCTCCATCTCTACCGCGACGACATGCTGATCGCCTCGAGCCGGCGCGACCTCTTCGCCGCGCGCGTCGAATCGGAGCGGCTCCCCGGCGACGTCTACGCGAATATCGTGGTCGGCGGAAAGCAACTGGCCATCCGCAACTCGGGGCCGGCGCAATTCATCGAGATCTATTCGCCGATCAACCTCGTGCGCGGACAGAGCTACACGATGGCCCTTCCTCTCATCGTGCAGGGGCGCCAGATCGAGTCGCAGGTCAACGATCTGGCCACGACGATCTACATGCTGCTGATCTTCATCGTGCTGGCGGCGATCTTCGTGGCCTTCGTGGCAGCACGCAGCGTCACGCGGCCGGTGCAGGCGCTCGTGGGTGGGGCGCGGGCGGTGGCGCGCGGCGATTTCGACATGAATCTCCGCGTCCCGTCCGATCCCGACCTGGGCCTGCTGGTGACGACCTTCCGCGACATGGCCCAGTCGATCCGGCGGCAGCAGAACGATCTTCGCCACGAACGCGACCGCCTGCAGACGCTGCTCGAAAACATCAACGCCGCCGTCGTCGTGCTCGACGGTCAGATGCACGTCTCCTCGACGAATGTCGGCGCGCGGAGGCTCTTCGGCGAGAGCGTCGATTTTCACGACGAGGTGCGCGACTTCCTGGCCTCGCACCGCCACCGCCGCGCCGAATCCAAGGAGATCGAGCTGATCGTGGACGGCAACGCCCGCACGTTCCGCGTCTCCATCGTGCCGCTGCCGGGAAGCGACGAAGAGATGCTCATCGCCGAAGACGTCACCGAGATCCTCCGCTCGAACCGTCTCGAAGCGTGGGGCGAGATGGCGCGCCAGGTCGCGCACGAGA
>DATLWH010000826.1:0-15019 GCA_035576505.1 Thermoanaerobaculia bacterium
CGAAGTCGAAGAGGTTCTTCATCAGGATGATGAAGGTGTAGAAGGCGAAGCCGAGGGCTGTCGGCCCGAGCATCTCTTTGAAGATATATCGCGTCAGGATCTTCATCAGTTCGTCCGAAGTCTATCCCGGGCGGAAGTCGAAGGCTCGCGGCCGGTGCGGGCCGAAAAGGAGATGCCGGCGGTCGCGACCGTTCAGCGTGTCATGGTTTCCACAGAGTCTAGTAAGAGCCATTATGTCAACTCACGTATATGCTTCGGACCCTTGGCCAGCTCGATGACATCCGACAGCACCGCGGCCGCCGTTGGAAGTGAGCCGGCTCCCTTTCCCTGAAACATCATCTCTCCAACGGCTCGCCCGCGAATGACCACGGCGTTGTTCTCGTCGCGGACCGCAGCCAATGGATGAAACTCCGGCAGTTCCCGCCGTTCGACGCGCATCTCGATCCCGCCGGCGACGCGGCGCGCCGTGGCGATATGCCTTACGACGCACCTTCTGGCCCGGGCCTGCTCGATTTCACCCCTCGTAACGTCGCCGATGCCGTGGACACGCATCCGGACGGTCTGCGGCCCGAAGGCCAGCTCGCCGAGGATGCGGAGCTTCTGGGCAGCATCTCCGCCCTCGATATCGAGCGACGGGTCGGCCTCGGCGAACCCGCGCTCCTGCGCCAGGCGGAGCGCCTCGGCGAATTCAAGCTCGTCCTGCTCCATGCGCGTGAGAATGTAGTTGCAGGTGCCGTTGAGGATTCCGCTGATCGATTCGATGCGGTCACCGGCCAGCCCGTGCCGCAGCGCACGCACGATCGGAATCCCGCCGCAGACGCTGGCTTCGAATCCAATGCGCACTCGATTGCGTTGGGCTGTGGCGAATAGCTCGCGTCCGGAATCGGACAGGAGGGCTTTGTTGGCCGTCACGACATGACGGCCGTTCGCCAGCGCGCGGCGGACGTACGCGCCGGCGGCGTGAACGCCGCCGACGAGCTCGACGATGATGTCGCAGCCATCGTCGAGGACGTCAGTGGCAGAAGTGCTCAGCAGTGCCGGATTGATCCCGGGACGGGGTTTGTCGCGGTCGCGAATGAGGATGCGACGCACCGCGATGTCGACGCCATCGCGGCCTCGTATGCGCTCACGCTCCCTTGCCAGGAGGTCGACAACGCCGCGGCCGACGGTTCCGCAACCGAGGAGTCCGATGTTTATCCGGCGCATGCCACCCTCCGGTCTGCCGCTACATCCGTAAGCGCCTGATCGAGATCGTCGATCAGATCGCGAACGTCCTCGAGTCCGACCGACAACCGGATCAATCCATCCGCGATCCCGACGCGGCGTCGGACCTCGGGCTCGACCGAAGCGTGCGTCATCGTCGGCGGATGGCAGAAGAGGCTCTTCACGCTGCCGAGACTCTCCGCGAGCGTCCAAAGGCGAAGGCGCTTGGTGAACGAGATTGTCTCGTCGACGCCGGCATCGAGCTCAAACGAAACGATGGCGCCGAATTCCGGGTAGTGAACGCGCGCGACACGGTCGTGGGACCGCAGATAGTCGACCACTCCCCCGGCGTTCTCACAATGTCTGGCCATGCGCAACGGCAGGGTCTTGATGCCGCGCAGGATGAGGAAGCAATCCTGCGGTCCGGGGACGGCGCCGATGGCGTTCTGGAAGAACTTCAGATCGGTGAAGAGCGACTCGTCGTCGGTAATGACGGCGCCGCCGAGCGTGTCGCTGTGGCCATTGATGTACTTCGTCGTTGAGTGAACGACGATGTCGGCTCCGAGCGCGATGGGCTGCTGCAGCACCGGGGTTGCGAACGTATTGTCGACGACCGTCCGGATCCCCGCGCGGCGCGCGATGGCACTGCACGCGGCGATGTCGGTCGTTTTCAGCAGCGGATTGGACGGCGTTTCCAGCCAGAGGAGCCTGGTCTCGGGGCGGATGGCCCGCTCGACCGCGCCGGGGTCGCTGCTGTCGATGAAGGTAAAGTCGACGCCGAACTTGGAGAAGTACTTCGTAAAGATGCGCCAGGCGCCGCCGTAAAGATCCTGCGTCGAGACGACGTGGTCGCCGTGGCGCAGGAGCGATAGGACGTTGTGGATTGCGGCCATGCCGCTGGCAAACGCGAGCCCGTATCGCGCGCCCTCGAGCGAGGCCAGGCATTCTTCCAGAGCACGCCGCGTGGGATGTTCGGTGCGCGCGTACCCGAAACCGCGATGGACGCCGGGCTCGAGTTGACCGAAGGTCGAGGTCTGATAGATCGGAACAGTGACTGCGCCGGTGGCCTCGTCGTTGGGCTGGCCGGCATGGATGGCGAGTGTGTCGAAACGGTACATGTCGTTCCTCTCCTGCCGCACGAATGGCGGCGGACTCTCATGTTGCTGACTTGTCGGGGAGAAAAGCTTTAGGAGGGACCCGGGTCGAGGAGGCAGTCAGTCTACGCGTCCGCGCCCGGGCGGCGCATCACCATTCGGCTCATCATCGAAACGGTGTGGCGAGACATGCTGGTGGGCAAGTTACGCATCTTGCCCGCGCCTGTCAAGCGAATACAAACAAACGCGTCTGGAGGCTTGTACGTATCAGGAGCGTGATTCTGGAGCGGCGAGTGTTGCCGATGGCAGTGGAAGGACGGATGCCGTTGGCGTATTCAGCGGCGATCACGGTGGTGTGTGGCGCAGCGTACGGAGGAGCGCTCGGCGCATGGACTTCGCCCAGGCTCGCAGTCTACGCCGCAATCAAAGTGCCTCTGCTGCTCTTGCTTACAGCAACCATCACCGCATTGCTGAACTGGATTACCGCGTCGCTTGCAGGATTGCCTCTGCGTTTTCACGAAAGCGTTGCCCTGACCGTGATGCCACTGGCGATCGCTTCCCTGATTCTCGCTTCGTGCGCGCCGGTTGCGCTCTTCTTCGCGAAGAGCATTCCGCCTCCCGGTGAAGGGCAACGAACGCTGCACAACGTTCTTTACCTCACGCACACGCTGCTCGTTGCGGGTGCCGGAGTGAGCGGTACGGCATTTCTGCAAAACGCGTTGACTCGTCATTGCGGAGGCGATGCCGGGCGCGCGTCACGGATTCGACGCGTCTGGATCGCCGCGTACGCGCTTGTAGGCGGTGAGATTGCGTGGGCGCTCCGCCCCTTCGTGGGCAGCGTTTACCTCGAGGTCGAGTTCCTGCGCCACGATGCGCTGCACGGCAACGTCTACGAATTCATCTTCACCGATATCCTCCCTAACCTGTTCAGGAGTCTGCGATGACGATCTTCTCCACCATGAACAAGCTGCTCAAGTCGCCCGATGCTTCGATAGAAAATGGGCGTCTTCGCTCCGCCCAATCCTTCGAATTCCTCGCTGGCGCCATTCTCTGCTATGCAGCCTACGCCGCCGCCGCTGGTACATTCCAGGCTGGTGGCGCCTCCATCGCGCTCGCTATCCTGAAGATCCCGATGATCATCATCGCCTCCGTGGCCTTGTGTGTGCCGAGCTTCTACGTCTTCACGGCCGTTGCTGGCGCCGACCATTCCGCACGCGATATGGCAACGCTGCTCAGCGCCTTCTGCGGGATTGCTGGTTTGTTGCTGCTGGGGCTCATGCCGGTAACATGGGTCTTTTCCATCAGTTCCAGGTCGCTGGCGTTCGTCGTCTGGATGCACATCGTGGTCTGGCTCATCGCCATCGTTGCGGCGCGTCATTATCTGGTACGCCTCACCGGCAGCCGCTTCGGGCTCGCCATCGGCTGTTGGATCACGATCGTCTTCCTGGTGTCGTTGCAGATGACGACCTCACTCCGGCCAGTACTATGGCGCGCACCGAATCAGCCGCTCTTTACCCGGGCGAAGATGTCCTTCTTCGAACATATTGGTGAGGTGTGGACCTGGCATGAATCGAAGGCCACAGCGCAGGTCGTGAAGGGAGCGCCCCGCTGATGGCAGGCCACACTACTTTTCCGATTCGATGCGCCGCAACAGCTCCCGTAGCGCCTCGGCGATCTCGGACTTCTCCACATTCGCCTTGCGGAAGCTGAGGTTCACGGTGAACGGCAACGCTTTGTCCTTCACCTGCCAGGTGAAGTTCTTCGGCCGGCCGGCCTTCTTCGGTTCCGGCTTCGCGGTCTGCTTGCGCACTTCATCGCGCGTCATCTCACCGGCGGCGAAGCGGCGGACGACGTCCTCCATCGCATCTTCATCGCCGGCCCGGGCGATCTGGACGAGGATCGACTTGTTGGCGATGCCGGCCTCGCGGCACATGGCCCGGATGCGGTCGGGGATGTCGTTGATCGACAGGGTCTCGGTGATCGTCGTGCGCGACTTGCCGATGACGTGCGAGATCTTCTCGTGTGTGTAGCCGAATTTCTGTTGCAGCATGAAGAAGCCCTCGGCCTCTTCAAACGGGGTCAGGTCTTTGCGCTGGATGTTCTCGATGAGGGCGATCTCGAGCTGCTCCCTGTCGTCGACATCGAGCTCGATGGCCGGAATCTCGTCGAGGCCGGCCAGCGTGGCGGCACGGAAGCGGCGCTCCCCGGAGATGATCTGGTAGCGGTTCGGGCCGGCGGCGCGGACGAGGATCGGCTCGAGGACACCTTTCTCGCGGATGGACGAGGCCAGTTCCTCGATGTTGCCGAGCGTCGTGCGCGGCTGCTCGGCGTTCGGCTCGATGAGCTCCAGCGGGATCATCGAGCCGATGTGCCGCCCCGAACGGCGGGTCAGCTCTTCGACGAAGTGCGCGTCGTGCCGCATGGTGGCGCGCTCGGGTAGTCCGCGTTTCAGGCTCATCGGTTTCCTCAGACTCGGGACAGGATTTCTTCGCTCAGCGAGTAGTACTCCATGGCGCCGCTCGACCGTGGAGCGAACGTGAAGATCGATTCCTTGTAAGCCGGGCTCTCTTCGAGGCGGATCGACTTGGTGATGACGGTGTTGAAGAGCCGTTCGCCGAAGACATGGCCGATCTGCTCGTGGATGTCGCGCGCCAGCGTAGTGCGCTTGTCGTGCATCGTGATGACCACGCCCAGAAGCTGGAGATTCGGATTCGGGCGGGCCTTGATCTTCTCGATCGTCTCCAGCAGATCGTCCGTCCCTTCCAGGGCGAAGTACGACGACTGGATCGGGACGAGCACGTGCGTCGAGGCCACCATGGCGTTGACCGTGATCATGCCGAGCGTCGGCGGTGTATCGATGAAGATGTAGTCGTACTCGGTGGCTACATCCTTCATCTTGTCCTTGAGCCGGAACGGGCCGTCGAGCTCGCCGATCAGCTTCGACTCGAGCTTGGCCAGCGCGATCTTCGAGGGCGCCAGGAAAAGATTCGGCAGCGGCGTCGGCACGATGACGTCGTTGAGCCCCAGCTCCTCGCTCACCAGCACGTCGAACATCGACCGCGAGATCGACCGCGGGTCGACGTAACTCATGGTGCTGTTCGCCTGCGGATCGAGGTCGATCAGCAGCGTTTTATGGCCCTTGTTTGCGACGGCGGCGGAGAGGTTGATGGTGGTGGTCGTTTTCCCGACCCCGCCTTTCTGGTTGGCTACGGTGATGATCATTGGACGTGTTGGATTGTAAGGGACAACTGCCAGCGCGGGGGTCGGTTGTCGGGGGTCGGGAGTCGGAGTTTGTCGAAGTTGCCGGGTACCGATCCTCTCCGACCCCCGACCCCCGACAACCGACCCCCGGGCAAACCTCACATCTTGTACTTACCCAGGTCCTCAGTATCCAGCTGCTCGAACCATTTCTTCGTCTTCTCCTCCGGATCGTCGTCGGAGTCGGGGGAAATGGTCTGGGCCTGATCGAGAACGGACTGGGCGACGAAGATGGGGGCTGCGGTGCGCAGCGCCAGAGCGATGGCGTCGCTTGGGCGGGCGTCAAGCTCGAGCATCGTGTCGGCGCCGGAACGGTTGACGATCACACGGATCTGCGCAAAGAAGGTCGAGTCGCGGAGATCATTGATGACGATGCGCGTCACGCGGGCGTCCAGTTGGGCGATGGCGCTCTTGAGCAGGTCATGCGTCATCGGGCGCGGCGTGGCCACGTTCTCGAGCTGCAGGGCGATGGCGTTCGCTTCGAAGATGCCGACCCAGATCGGGAGAAAGAACTTCTCCTCTTCATCCTTCAGTACGACGATCGGTGAATTGGAGACGGGGTCGAGCATCAGCCCCTTGATCGACATCGGTACGAGCTCATTCATGCAACAGCCTCCCCGCGCAGCGTGTGATGCTGCGCCTGCTCGATGCGCACGCCCAGCATACTCCCCGTCCGCGCCGGCGACTCAGCGCTGAAGTTGACGACGACGTTATGGTCGGTACGGCCGGTCAACATGGTCGCGTCATGCTTGCTCGGTCCTTCGACGAGAACGTCGAGGATGCGGCCGCGGTAGGACTCCAGGTGCTCGCGTTTGATCTGTTCGTGCAGGTCGAACACACGCGTCAGGCGTTCCGAGGCGATCTCGTCGTCGATGGGCGCGCCGATCTTCAATGCCGGTGTGCCGGGGCGCGGCGAGTACTTGAACGCGAACATCGAGCCGTAGCGGACCTCGGCGATCAGAGACAACGTCTGCGCGAAGTCCTCCTCGCTCTCGCCGGGAAAGCCGACGATCACGTCGGTCGAGAAGTGGATCTCCGGGATGGCGGCCCGGATGCGGCCGATGGTCTCGAGGTAGTGCTCGCGGGTGTAGAGGCGTTTCATCCGCCGAAGGATCTTCGACGACCCGGATTGCACCGGCAGGTGGAGATAGCGCGAGATGTTCGCATGATCGCGCATGGCCGCGATCATCGAGTCGTTGACCTCGGCCGGGTGCGAGGTCATGAAGCGCAGCCGGGCCACATGCTCGATTTCCGCAACCGCCGATAGCAGCGCACCGAAATCGCGGCCCGTGACCGGGCATCGATAGGCGTTGACGGTCTGTCCCAGCAGCTCGATCTCGACATGGCCCGAATGAACGGCTGCCTGCACCTCGCGCAGAACGTCGTCGAACGGGCGCGAGACCTCGCGGCCGCGCGTCGTCGGTACGATGCAGAAGGTGCAGTTCTTATTGCACCCTTCGATGATCGTCACCTGCGCTTTGGTCGCCGAGGGCCGGTCCACCGTCAGGTAGTCATAGTTGCGGTCCTCGGGGAAGTCGATGGCCACCTTGCGATCACCCGAGAGGATCTGATCGAGGTGTCCCACGTTGCCGGGTCCCATCACGAAATCGACCCACGGAGCGCGGTGGAGGATGGCCTCCCCTTCCTGCTGGGCCACGCAGCCGCAGACGCCGATCTGCAGGTCGCCGCGCTCGCTCTTCAATTCGCGCAGCCGGCCGAGGTGCGAGAACACCTTCTGCTCCGACTTGTCGCGGATCGAGCACGTGTTGAGAAGGATGAGATCCGCCTCCCCTTCACTCTCCACGCGGCGGTACCCGCGCAGCTTGAGGCTGCCCGAGAGCCGCTGGCTGTCGAGATCATTCATCTGGCAGCCCCACGTTTCGATGAAGAAGGTCTTCACTTCAACTTCTCCAGTGCAGCCCGCGCCTCGGCGAGCTCCTTCCTGGCCGTTTCGAGCTGCTGTTTGGTCTGATCGAAGCGCTCGGCGATGGTCTTGTCGCGATAGTTCGGATCGTTCTCCGCGTAATACGCCTGCTCGAGCCGGTCGAGCTCCTTGTCCAGATCGCCCACTTTGGCCTGCGCCGCGTCGGCACGCTTCTGCGCCTCGGCACGGTCGTGGACGAGCTTGTCCTGCGCGGCGATGGATAAGGTTGGTGCAGGGGCCTTCGCCGCCACCGGTTGCCCGGCGGGAGCAGTCGTCGTCGTGTTGCCCGGCGCCTTCTGCAGATCCGCGTTCGTGATGACTTTCTTCTTCGTCGTCTTTTTCTTCGGGCCGCCATTGGCCTTGGCCGCCTTCACGAGCGGCGAGTCATCTGCAATGCCGGCCGCGGCAATGAGAAAGACGGCCATGGCGATGAACCGTTTCATGGGGCACTGGTTCCGGTGCGTCCGTATCGATCGTCCAGCCGGACGACGTCATCGAGCTCCGGCGTCGAAACTTCGGCGACGTCGGTATCTTCGATTGCTTCCATCCGATGGATCATCCGCGGTGGAATGTGAAAGGCCTCGCCTGCGCGCAGCATCAACTCCCGCCTGTCTCCGTCGACTTCGATCGTCAGCCTCAGCTCCCCGACTACAACAAAGAGCGTCTCTTCTTTGATTTCGTGAAACTGCAGGCTGAGACTCTCGCCGCGATTGACGTGCAGAATCTTCCCCACGTAGCGGTCGGTCTTCGCGAAGATCAGCTCGTAGCCCCACGGCTTCGGTACGCGCCGGATCGGCAATGTCGCAAAGCGTTGATCGCTGGTCATTGGGGCTTGCTGACCAATCCTTCCGGAAAACGCATGGCCACGCTCTCGATGATGAACTCCTCGATCTCCTGGGCCGTCTTCTTCGTCAGGGCAACCTCGGCAATCCGGCGGCAGTCTTTGTAGCGCACGGAGCGAACGATGTTCTTGATGACCGGGATCGACGACGGGTTCATCGAGAAAACCTCCAGCCCAAGGCCTAGGAGCACGATGGCGAAGAGCGGATCGGCGGCCATCTCGCCGCAGAGCGAAACGGGGATCCCGGCCTTGTGCCCGGCCTCGATGATGCCCTTGAGCAGGCGCAGCAACGCGGGATGGAGCGGCTCATAGAGATAGCTGACGTTCTCGTTCGACCGATCGATGGCCAGCGAGTACTGAATGAGATCGTTCGTCCCGATGGCGAAGAAGTCCGCCTCCGTGGCCAGGATGTCGGCGATGATGGCCGCGGACGGCACCTCGATCATGATTCCGATCGGTATCTCGGGGTTGTAGGCAATGCCCTCGGCGTCGAGATCGGCCCGCAGCTCCCGCACGAGCGTCTTCACCTGCCGCAACTCCTGCACGCTGGTGACCACCGGAAACATGATCTTGATCTTCCCGAAAACCGAGGCGCGGAGCAGCGCGCGCAACTGCGTCCGGAACATCTCCCGGTGCTTCATGCAGAGGCGCAGCCCGCGCAGCCCCAGCACCGGATTGTTCTCCTTGCTGCCGATGACCTCTTTGGCGAGCTTTCGCCCGCCAAGGTCGAACGTACGGATCACGCACCAGCGCGGGGCGGTGGCCTCGGCCAGGGCGCGGTAGAGCTGGAAGTGCTCTTCCTCATTCGGCAAGAGAGGACTCTTCGAGATGTAGAGGAACTCCGAGCGATAGAGCCCGATCCCCTCGGCGCCGAAGCGGATGGCGTCCTTCAACTCCTCCACCAGCTCGATGTTCGCCTGCAACGTGATGCGGCGGTCATCCTTCGTCACCGCGTCCAGGTCGCGGTTCTCGAGCAGGCGCCGCTCGGCCTCCTCGTGGCGAATCACCCGCGTCTGATACTCGGCGATCATCGCCTGCGTCGGATTGACCAGGACCGTGCCCTCGTAGCCGTCGAGGATCACCATCTCATCGTTGTCGACGACCTTGGTCAGGCGCGGCACGCCGATCACGGCGGGCATGAAGAGCGACTTGGCGATGATCGACGTGTGCGAGGTCCGCCCGCCCGCCTCCGTGGCGAAGCCGACGATCGGCCGGCGGTTGAAATGGATCGTGTCGGACGGCGTCAGATCGTCCGCCAGGATGATCACGTCGTGCGTGATCTCCGAGACGTCGTGATGAGAGATCCCCTGCAGATTCTTGAGCACGCGGTCGGCGACGTCTTTCACATCGGCCACGCGCTCCCGCAGGTAGACGTCGTCGAAGCTGCGGAAGCGCGCCTGCAGCTCTTCCTGCACCTCGGCCAGCGCCCATTCGGCATTGACCTGCTCCGCCTCGATCTTCTGGACGACCTTGTCGGCGAACGACGGGTCGCTGACCATCATGGCGTGCGCTTCAAAGATGGAGGCGTACTCATCCCCCATCGAACGGCTGACCTTGACCTTCAGCTCGTGGAGCTGGCTCTGCGTTTTCTCCAGCGCTTCCAGGAAGCGGTTGACCTCCGAGGGGACTTCCTCGTCTCGGATGGGGACGCGGTAGACCGCCGCCTCACGCCGCTCGATGATGACGGCCCGCCCGATGGCGATGCCCGGCGACACACCGATCCCTTTGTACGTGCGGATGGCGCTGCGGGAGGCCGTGGCCAGTCTGGTTGCGGGGTCGGTGAACATAGCTCTTAGCTATCAGCTCTTAGGAACATCCGTCGCCGCCCAGGAGCTAAGAGCTAGGAGCTGAGAGCTAAACAGCTGCCATCATTCTACTTCATCGAATTTGGCGTCGATCAGCTTCTCGATCGCTTCGACCGCCTCGCGCTCGTCGTCTCCGTTCGCTTTGATGGTGATGGTCGTGCCGCGGCCGGCGGCCAGAAGGAGGATTCCCAGGATCGATTTGCCGTCCACCTCTTCGTCGCCTTTGCGGATCTTGATATCGCAGCGGAAGCGGGCGGCCGTGTGCACGAGCTTTGCCGCCGCGCGGGCGTGCAGGCCGAGCTTGTTCTTGATCTCGATGTCGTGCTCGATCACGAGGTCTCTCCGGTACGGCGGTCGGCGGAGAGGAGGTCGGAGGCCACGCGGATCGATTTCGCCCCTCGTTCGCTGATGGCGTGTGCCAGCGTGGTCAGGTCCCGGCCGTCCTGCTGCAGCATGCCGAACTTCACGATCATCGGCAGGTTCACGCCCGTGATGATCTCGACGCGATTCTTCTCCAGGAACGACAGGCTGATGTTGCTCGGCGTCCCGCCGAACATGTCGGTGAAGATGATGACGCCGTCATCGGCTCCGACGCGCTCCAGCGCCAGACGGATCTTCTCGCGCGCCTCGTCGACCGTGTCGGTCCACTCCAGAGGCACCGCCTCGATCACGCCGACGGTCGATTCGATTTTCCGGGCAGCGTTGAGCAGTTCATTCGCCAGATTCCCGTGGGTCACGATCAAGGCACCGATCAATCAACTCTCCTCTTGCAGCGGGGCGAATGATAGGTGGGTAGGGAGCGGGGAGCAAACAGAACGCTGGAGGGTTGCTGCGTTGCCTGGTCTCGCGGTCTCGGGGTTGCGCGGTCTCGCGGCGGAGAAGCCGCAAGACTCCCAGACGCGGGACCCCGAGACGCGACAGCCCCGCAACCCTCACCGCTTGCAGTCCGAATGCACGATCTCGATCGCGTTGTCCGGCTGCCTTGCGCGCCGAGGCATCGATATGGAGTCAGGCTTTCTGCGACTGTGCTTCGATATGGAGTCCGGCTTTCTGCGACCGGGCTTCGATATGGAGTGACCATTGACAGGTGACGCATGTCACATGCATAGTTACGCACACTGGAGGAATGACGAATGGGACGAGCTCTTGCAGTCGGTGCGTTCTTGGTGTTGGCGTCTCTCTTGTTTGCACCTCACGCTCAGGCGCAATGCGTAGGGTGCGACGTTGTGCTGGACGGCGATACCATGCGCCCCATCAGCATTACTTGCGACATCGCCGGTGACGGCAGTTTCTGCGACATCAATCTGAATCTCAGCGCGGGCACTTGGAGTTGTACGCCCATCGGTGCTTGTGGCGGCGGGACGTCCGAGTGCTTTGGCGATTACGACGATCCTCCTGAGTGCTGGGACGATCAAGAGCTCTATTAGCCGTGACGAATCCGGTGCGTCCGCCTCGGCTTGGCGGCGCCGTCAGGCGAGCTCATAGGCAAACGGCATCTTCGTTTGGATCGCTCGCGTTCGCGATCCTTCTGACCCTGGTCGCGGCAAGCGTTCAAGGCGCGGAGTCCGTCCTGTGTTCAGTGAGTTTCGGGAAACCGGTGACAGTAGCCGCCGATGCGGAGGGCTGTCGCCGGGTGTCCGAGCTCTCCTCGACCGAAGGCCCGTTCGTTTTCGCTGACGACACTCATCTTCGGTTCGGTTTGGCCGAAGGGGCCAGCGCAACGGATGTCTCCGCGATCTCTCGCGGCATGTCTCTTCGCGTACCCGAAGCGGTGAAGGACGTCAAAATCGAGGTCCACGCCACCAAGGATCCGAAGTCGTCGTGGATCGTGAACGTCTCCGGGGCCTCGGCTCGCAAATTCGAACGACTGACGTTCCCGGGACCGGGCTTGTACCGGGTCACTTTTTCGGCGGAGCACTTCCGAACGGAGGTGCGCGTCGTGTCGGTGCCTGTCAATCCCGGTTCCGATGGCCCGTTGCGGGTTGAGTTGATCCGAGTGCAGGAGCTCCGCGGAAAAATCGCCGATCTGGCGACGCTCAAGCCCGTGGAACGGGCCACGATTACAACCGCCGAGAAGGACACGGCCACATCGGGCAAAGACGGCGCATTCAGTCTCGAGATCGCCGGACATTGGCCGCGGACGATCCGCATCGACGCCCCTGGGTACGCGTCGACGACCATCCCGGTGACGACTACGCCGGGCCATGGCACTCTTGGCCTGATCGCGTTGTCGCATGGCGGAGTGTTCGAAGCCGAGATCCAGCACGACGACGCGGTCACGATCAGTCTCGAAAAACAGAGCAGCGACAGGGATCACCTCTCTTCGAAGCAGAGCAAAGCGCTGCCCCGGAACGAAAACCATCTTGTGTTCGGACCCCTGGCTCCCGGGAGGTACAGACTTCATATCTCCGGCAGCCATCCGCTCGAACAGTTCGCTTCCGACGTCGAGATCCGTGATGGACAAACGACGAACCGGACGATTCCTCTGCAACCCAGAACGTTGCGGATTACCGTTACGCGCCAGAATGTCCCGTTCGGCGATGTAACACTTCGCGTGTCGCACGTCCGTGGATGGGAGGCCAAGGTGGCCGTTCCGTCGAGCGGTATTCTCGAAGAGCCAACGTGGCAGAGCGGTGACTATGTGGCCCTGGTTCTGCTCGCGGACGGTGGCGTTTTTCGGACCGCAGCCACGTTGGACAACGACCCGCTCTCGTGGATGATTGAAGTCCCCACGAAGCGCCTCGTGGTGGCCGCCGTCGACGCCGAGAGCGATCGTCCGGTCACCGGCGCGTCGATCATTCTTGCTCAGGAGCTCCCGGATCGCCTCAACGCAGTCCGAAAAGTGAACGACGCCGGACTGGCTGAATTCGATGCCGTCGTGGCCGGAACCTTCAAAGCCACGGCGGCGGTGGCCGGATACATCCAGGAGACCGTGAGCTTCGACATCGCCGATACCGATACCGAGCGGCAGGTCCGCATTCCGCTGCACAAATCAACGCGCATTCAGCTGCAGGTGACCGATAGCACAGGCGCCCCGATCGATCGCGCCTCCGTCATCACCGCGCTCGGCCAGTACTCGAGTTTGACGGACGAGAACGGGTTCTGCACCATTCATCTGGCCCCGGGTACCGTCGGTCAGGTGTTTGTGATCCCCCCTGACGCCTCCATGGCCGTCGTCGATGTTGACGCCGATTCCGCCAACTCCCCCCTGCCCGTGGTGGTGCCTCAGGGGACTTGCAGAATCACCGTCAGCGTGAAATCCGAGGACGGAACGGCTGCAGCGCGGGTGCCCTTCGTATGGCAATTCAACGGCCGGCCGATTCCGCCGCAAGTCACCGATCGCGTCATCATGCAGCAAAAACGTCGATTCGAAACCGATCCGTCCGGCGTGTTCACGCTGACCGGCATGCCCGAGGGAGCGTACCAGTTCGTGCCGATGATCCGCAGCGGCAACCTCCTCCCGAACGGACGGCTGGCTCCTCTGACTCCAGGCCCTGCGGCAATGGTCGTGGCCCGGCCGGCGACCCCGAACCTGGCGGAGATCACGATTCCTACGCAGGCAGCGAAGGGATCTCCCTAGGCCGCGCGGCGGCAAACTCTCACCGCTTGCAGTCGCGATGCACGATCTCGACCGCGTATCCCCGGTCGGCCAGATCCTCGGCCAGGCGTTGGCCGACGGCCACGGAGCGGTGTTTTCCGCCGGTGCAGCCGATGCCGATCGTCAGGTAGCTCTTCATCTCCTTCTGATACTCGGGAAGGAGATAGGCGACGAAGTCGAGCAGCTTGCCGTAGAAGATGTCATATCCCGGCTGCGCTTTCAGATACTCCACGACCTCGGGATCGAGCCCCGTCTTCGGCCTCAGCGACTCGACGAAATGCGGGTTCGGCAGGAAGCGGACGTCGAAGAGAAGATCGACGTTGTAGGGCATGGCGTACTTGAAGCCGAAGGTGACGATCGTGACCAGCATGGTCACCTTCTCGTCTTTCAGCTCGAAGCGCCGCATGACCTCGGCCTTGAGCTCGTGAACGGAGAACTGCGAGGTGTCGAGCACCATGTTGGCCAGCGACTTGACCTCGGTCAGCGCGGCGCGTTCCGCGGCGATGGCCTGGATGAGCGGCTGATCCTTGGCCAGCGGATGCGGCCGGCGCGTTTCGGAGTAGCGCCGCGCCAGCACCTCGTCGCTGGCCTCGAGAAAGATCAGCACCACATGCCCGACCACCTTCTGGATCCGCTCCCGGTAGAAGGCCGGGAAGATGTTGGCGAAATCATGCGTCCGCACGTCGACGACGATCCCGACCCGGTTGGCATTCTCGTGCGCGCCGACCTCCTCGAGGAACGGCTCGATGAGCCCGATCGGCAGGTTGTCGCAGCAATAGAAACCGACGTCTTCCAGCGTCGACTGCACGTAGCTCTTCCCCGAGCCGGACAGGCCGGTGATGATGACGAGGTATTCAGGCCGAGGCATCGGTCCTCAGTTTATCGCGACCGTGGGTCACGATCTCTCAGCCGTAGGTCACGATCTACGAACGATCGATCCCGATCGATGGTTGGTAGATCGCGATCTATCGCCGGTAGATCGGGATCTACTTTTTTTGATCTGGATCTATCCCGGATAGATCTGGATCTAAGTTTGGTAGATGCGGATCTATCCCCGATAGATCGCGATCTATTTTTTTTGATGCGCATCTATCCCGGATAGATGTGGATCTATCCCGGATAGATGTGGATCTACTTTTTTTGATCGCGATCTACCCCCGATAGATCGGGATCGATCGTTGCCAGATCGCATCCTGTGGCCCGTAACTGCTTGACAAACAAGCACTTCACCGACGAAGGTATACCTGTCATCCTGAGGCTGCCCCTTCGGCTTCGCTCAGGGCAGGCTACGCCGCG
>DATLWH010000827.1:0-2383 GCA_035576505.1 Thermoanaerobaculia bacterium
GGTCGGGCGCAGGCCGGATGGCTTCGCCTTTCCCGCGCCTGCTCCGAACTGGGTCGAGCTTCGCGCCGATGCCGCCGGCGATGTCGACGCCGCGCACCTTCGCTCGCTGACACCGGCAACGTTGCTCTACACGCTGCGCGGCGTGATCGGCGAACGGCGGGAACGGCTGCTGCGCGCGGCGGCCACATTCGATCTCATCGATCTGGAACGCGCGGACCTCGACGACGCGCTGCTCCTGCAGCGCATCCGTCCGGAGCGGCGCGTCATCACCTGGCGCGGCCGGGCCCGGACGATGGACGACCTCGACAGCGCGCTCCGCGGCATCTCCGGCGTGCCTGCGCGGCTATACCGGATCGAAGTGGAGACGCCGCGCTGCAGCGAGACGCTGCTGCCGATGGCTCTTCTGAAACGCGAGCAAAGGCACGATCTCACCGCCTACGCCCTTGGCGCGATCGGACTCTGGACGCGCATCCTCGCGCCCCGTCTCGGCGCGCGCATCGTCTTCGCCGGCGACGACTCTCCGCTCGACGGCATGCTGCCGATGGAACAGTGCATTGAAGACTACGGCTTCCCGAGCCTCGAACCGATCGACGAGATCTTCGGCATCGTCGGCGATCCCGTGCTTCGCTCGCTCTCGCCGCGATTGCACAATGCCGGCTTCCGTGCCCTGGGCCGGCGCGCGCTGTACCTCCCCTTCCACGCCCCTGACTTCGCCGACTTCTGGACGGCGCTCATCAACGAGGGCGGCCTGGAGTCGCTCGGCGCCGCGGTGGGCGCGCTCTGCGTGGTCTCGCCACACAAAGAGGTGGCCGTCAGCGCCGCCCCGGCCAGGACGCCGATGGTGGCACGCACCCGTTCCACGAACTTCTTCGTGAACGAAGGGGGCCTCTGGACCGCCGACACGACCGACCCTGAGGGCGTGCTGCTCACGCTGCGGGAACGGCGGGTCGAGCCGCGCCACCAGCGTGTTGCCGTCGTCGGCTGCGGCGGCTCCGGGCGCGCCATCGCCGCGGCATTGCAGCAGGCCGGAGCCGACGTCACGATCGTGAACCGCGGCTTCGACCGCGCTTCTCTCGCCATCCGTCTGCTGCAGCTCCCCTTCGTGCCGCTGGCCAGCTTCTCCCCACGCGGCTACGACATCGTCGTCAACGCCACGCCGGTCGGATACCGCGCCGGCGACGTCCCCTTCGATCCCTCCGAGCTCGGCGAAGACGCCGTCGTGATCGATCTCGTCTACGGCCAGGAACCGACCTCGCTCGTCGCGGCGACGCGGGCGCGCGGCCAGGTGACCATCGACGGCCGCGACGTGCTGCGCACCCAGGCCATGAGCCAGTTTCATCTCATGACCGGTGAGCCCATGCCCGTCGAGGTGCCGGGCCAGGTCCTGGGGTGGTACGCCGGAGACGACGAAGAGGAAGTGATCGCGGCGTCAGAAGGTGCGGCGTGACCTCGCCCGCCCTAGATCTCGCGCCGCTGGGCGGTGTCTGGCGGAAGACGAATGAAGGGCCGCAGTGGATCGATCACCTCGTGGTCCGCATCGACGATGGCCAGGCCATCGTCCATGTCTTCGGCAGCGCCTCCCCATCGCGGCCTGACTGGGGCGAGTCGCGCGCCGAGATCACCTACGCCACTGCCGCCAACCCGTCGACGGCGAGTGCGCTTCTGGCTCGTTATGCGTTCGACGAATGCGATGTCGATGTCGAGGCGAATGTGAACCTCGGGTTGCTGGTCGTGGCCACCTTCGTCCGCTGGCGCGGCGGCCAGCGCAGCGATGCCTTCACGCGGGAGTTTTTCTACCGGAGCGACGTATGATTGCCGCTGTGTCTGAGCCGCGCACCGCGCTCGATCTCTCTCCACTCCTCGGCACGTGGATGAATACCAATGCGTCATCGCGCGGCGTCGCGCGGCTCCACATCACCAAAGCCGCCGATGCGCGGCTGGCAGTCACCGCGCATGCCGGCGAATCGTGGGGCCCGGCCATGGCCCACCCATACTCGGTCGACGGATTCGAGGGGCGCCACGCCCTCGCCTTCAACACAACCTTCGACCTCGGCGCCATGGACGTACGGCTCCAGGCCAACATCAAAGCCGGCGTTCTCGTCATCGTCTTCCTGACGCGTTTTCACGACGACCGAGCGAATCTCTTCATCCGCGAGTTCTATTATCGGACGCGGGAGTCGGGTGTCGGGGGTCGGGAGTCGGAGAAGGCATGACGATCGAAGCGCCGGTATCGGGAGCTAGTAGTTGGAATGTCTCCTCGACGAGCCCCGACGCCCCGGACGCGGGAGTCGGGGGTCGGGGGTAGGGAGTCGGAGAAGGCATGACGTTCGAGCTTTGGGTGTCGAGCGCTGGTTTCCGTGAGTCGCGGAATGTCTCCTCTGCG
>DATLWH010000828.1:0-2128 GCA_035576505.1 Thermoanaerobaculia bacterium
CGTCACACCACGCTCCTTCCGGAGCGATTCCAGGCGATCGACTTTCCGTAAGCCCTCGACCATCCAGGAGCGCGGACGGTGGGAGCGGTGATCGGTCTCATCGAACTTCGTGTCGAGCGTGTACTTCCCTTCGAGCATGCCCGAGGAGTGCGTGACGCGGATGAGGAATTGCGGATCGGGATCCGCCTTCCAGGCGCGGAATGACGGATCGAACGACGCGGAGGGAGTACAGACCTTCTTCCCCGTCTCGCCTTTCATCGCCTCACCTACTCCGGAGTACGACGGCCCCTTCTCGGCAGCGAGGATGAACTCGCGGCCGGGGTCCTGCTCGAGGACGTTGTAGATCATCTGCGTGACCGGCGCATGACGCACGGCGTTCGCGTAAATCCCTTCGTCACGCCAGCCGATGGCCGGCCCGAGCGATGGACCGTAGGAGAGGATCTTCCCTTCGCTCTTCAGAGACTCCAGCGTCTCCCAATGCTCGTCTTCCATCAGCGTGACCACCCGAGGGTTGTGCGGCTGATAGATGGCCACGTGATCGACGCCGAGGCGTTGGAGAGACTGCTCGATGGCGAAGCGGATGAACTTCGGCGACATGTCCTGCGGCAGCTCGCGCTGGCCGCGTGGACGTTCGGGGTTGTTGTAGAAGTCGTAGCCGAACTTCGTGCCGACGATGACCTCGGGATGCTCGGCCAGGAGGGGCTTCAGCATCGTCTCGCCGCGACCGTTGCCGTAGGCGTCCGCCGTGTCGATATAGTTGATGCCAGCGTCGAGGGCGATGCCGATCAGCCGCCTTCCTTCGTCATCAGAATAGACACCCCACCAGCCGGTGGTGAGTGTCCAGGTGCCAAAGCCGAGCTCGGAGAGTTGGAGGTTGGTGCCGTGGAGGTTTCGGTAGCGCATGGGATGGAACAATAACAGAGGACGCCTGGTCTGAGCTCAGTGCCCTCGGACAGCGCGGCCCCTCGTCGGCTGCCTGACGATGAAGGCGTCGGACATTGGTGCTCCGCTGTTCGACAGAACGACAGCCATGTAATAGCCGGGTTGCAGCGAGCCAAGCTGCACCACTCCCCGTGCGCACGGAACGGAGCCGGAAAAGGCCGGATCGGCAATGACTGCAGGCTGATTGATCGTGATCTGGTTCCCGTCGATTGCGACATCCGGCGTCTGGAGGAATCCTCGGAACGCCGCCGAGTAGAGGATCGAAACCGGCTGGCCGGCGGTTGGCGAACCAGGCTGGATGCTCATGCCGGGTACGCATGGCGACGCTTCCGGGAGGGTGAAAGCGAACGAGAAGGTCTCCAGCGGATGGTTCGGGAACGACTGGTATTTCCAGGTCAGCGTGTACGAACCGGAAGGCAGATCTCCGAGCGAGACGGACTGGCTGTTGCACGACGCCGGCGGAGCCACGAGCGTCTCGTACTCCGTCTGAACGACGGTGATCTCGTTCCGCGCAATCGTCACCGACGGTTCGGACAGGACGGCATTGATGGTGTCCCGGAACGTCACCCGAACGGGATTGCCGGCCACGAGTGCAAAAGTCGGCGGATCCTGAATCCCGGCCGAACATGCTCCCGTCGCCGCCATCGCGGACATGGAAAGAAAGGCAATCGCGGCGGTGACGAGGAGAACCCGGACTCGAATCATGTTCGCGCTCCAAAAGCAAAAGGGTCTTCAGGCACCCGGCCTGAAGACCCCTTGCTGTACGTGGGGACTCTACTACTTTCCCTTGAACGCGGGCTTCCGCTTCTGGTTATACGCGCTGAGCCCTTCTTTCGCGTCCTCGCTCTGGAAAAGCTGCTGCTGGAGCTCGCGCTCGATGGCCAGGGCGGACTCGAAGGGGACTTCCCAGCCGCTCTGCACGGAGCGCTTGATGCGGCCGACGGCGCGCGATGCCTTGTTCGGCGGGCAGAAACTCCGCGCGTAATCCATCACACGGTCCCACCAATTCTTGCCGTCCTCTTCGGCGGGCCAGAGGTAGTTGATCACGCCGAGCCGCAGCGCTTCTTCGAAGTCGAAGAGACCGCCCTCGACCATCAGCTCGATCGACTTGGTCTTGCCGACGAGACGGGACAGACGCTGCGTGCCGCCCGTGCCGGGAAGGACGCCGAGGGTCACTTCCGGCAGG
>DATLWH010000829.1:0-2201 GCA_035576505.1 Thermoanaerobaculia bacterium
ATGGTCGGAATCCTCGAACGCGAAGATGCCGGCCGCGAGATCGCCTTCCCGGAAGCCGGACTCGATATCGTCCTAATCGGCGAAACCCGCGATGAGCTCGGTGGATCGGAATGGCAGCAATGGGCGATACCCGACTCACTGGCGGCGCCGCCGACGGTCGATCTCCATCGCGAAAAGGCCCTGGTGGCGTTCTTCATGAGCGCCTACGAGCATCGCCTGCTCCGCAGCGCGCACGATCTATCCAACGGCGGCCTGGCCGTGGCCATAGCCGAGTGTGCGATGGAAGGCATCGGCTGCCACATCGAGCTGGCCGGCCACGCCGACGAAGTCGACGCCATCGCTCTGCTCTTCGGCGAGTCGCAGGCGCGCGCGATCGTGTCGACATCCCACACCGATGAAGTCTTACGCCTCGCGAAGGCGCATGGTCTTGCCGCGATGCGCATCGGCCACACAGCCATCGCCACATTCCTCATCGAACGCAACGGCGTCCCCCTCGTTCGGACGTCGACTCCCGAGCTGGCCCGCATCTGGCGTTCGTCCTTCGCCCTCCTCCTCGGGGGTGACAGCGTAGATGACGTCATCGGAGGAGTGGGTGAGGAAGCGGAGCTGATCGCGCCGTAACGCCGTTACGTCGTCGCCATCGCCGTCACCACCGGCAGTTCCAGCACCACAGCCGCCGCGTTGACCACCGCCGCGAGCCGTACGGCATCGTGAACGTGATCCTCGGTAAGGCCGCCTTCGATCACCACCGCTTCATGCGAGCCGATGCACATCTCGCAGCCGTTGATGACACTGACGGCCAGGCAGAAGAGCTCGAAATCGGGTTTGTTCGTGGCCGGTTTGGCAATGCGCTGCATCCGCAAACGGGCCGGTTTCTGGTCGTACGACGGCTTTCCGATCATGTGCCGGAAGCGGTAGTAGACATTGTTCATGGCCATCAAGGACGCGGCGGCGAGAGCGTCGTCGATGACGGCATCGCCCGCTTCGTCGCGCGCATCGGCGAGCATGGCCTCGAGCAGCTCCCGGTTGCGAGCGGCGGCCGCCGAAGCGACCGCCACCCCCCACCGCTGCGCCGCCGTGAGCGTGCCGGGTTGCATCACGCTCTGCAGATTGAGTTTGGTATCGCGCGCGTTCTCGGGCAGACGCGCGCGCAACGATTCGACGGCGCTCATGATGCTCACGCCGCCCCCAGGGTCTGCTGACCCGGGCGCCAGTTGCACGGGCAGAGCTCGTCGCTCTGCAGTGCGTCGAGCGCGCGGATCACTTCGTCGACGTTTCGTCCGACCGAGAGGTCGTTGGCGTTGACCCAGCGGATGGTTCCGTTCGGATCGACGACAAACGTCACGCGGAGCGCGGCGCCGGCCTCAGGATGGAGAATTCCGAGCTGCAGGGCGAAGGCCGGCGTGATGAAAACCAGCGGCGTCTTCACGCCCTTGAGATCGGGATGCGAAAGGCGCCAGGCCAGGTGCGAGTGTTCGTTGTCGGTACTGCCGCCCAGAACGACGGCATCATGGTCGGCGAACTCGCCGGCCTTCTTCCCGAACTCGACGATCTCGGTTGGACAGATGAACGTGAAGTCCTTCGGGTAGGCGTAGAAAACGAGCCATTTCCCTTCGTTGTCCTTCGTGCTGATGGTCTCGAATTCCTTCCCCTTCTCGATGCCGACGGACGCCATCAGGTTGTACTCCGGAAACTTGTCACCAACGGTAAGCATGGGCATTTGTGGTCACTCTCCTTCTTGATTTGGACAATGTCGCGTTCTGGACATCGTCTAACTGCTCGCCAAAATTTTTTCAGGGCTTGTGCCGGACTCCCTTGCGGACGCCGCGCATGACGACCTGGTAGTCGTGAATCTCGAATCCTGTCAACGCCTCGATGTTGCAGACCTGGACCTTGTCCCACGCGATGTCGTGGATGGTGCCGCTCTCCTCGTCGACGAGATGGTGATGCCGCTCGACGTTCGGATCGAAGACGACGCTGTCCTCGGCCAGGGTGAGCGCACGCAGCAACCCTTTGGATACGAAGAGGTTCAGCGTGTTGTAGACCGTGGCCCGGGAGATATACGGCACGCGCGCCTTGACGCGGCTCCAGACGAGGTCGGCCGACGGATGTTCGAGCGTCTGCAGCACGTAGTCGGCAACCGCCACGCGCTGCGCCGAGGGTTGGATTCCGTGCTGCTGCAGAATGGCTACGCTGTCGGG
>DATLWH010000830.1:0-3091 GCA_035576505.1 Thermoanaerobaculia bacterium
GTCGGGGGTCGGGAGTCGGGGGTCGGAGATCCAAACCGACTCCGAACCCCCAACTCCGAACCCCCAACTCCGAACCCCCAACTCCGACTCCCAACTCCGACTCCCGACCCCCTCGAAAGGAGATCCGCATGTCATCAGGCCCACCCATTCAAGTCACCGTCGAGCAGTTGCAGAAGCTTCTTTCGCACGACACCGCCTTTACCAAGCCCTACGGCTTCGTCGTGTCTGAAATCACGCCGGGCTCGTGCACGCTCCAGATTCCTCATCTCCCTCATTTCGAGAGACCCGGCGGGATCGTGAGCGGCCAGGTCTTCATGACGGCGGCCGATGTCGCCATGTGGCTGGCCCTCAAGACCCTCCGCGGCATCGAGGATCCATCCGTCACCAGTCACATGCAGACGCAGTTCCTGAGCAGTGCCCGCAGCGAGGAGTTTGCCTGCAAGGCTGACGTACTCAGCCTCGGGCGGCGCACCGCCTTCGGCGTCGCGGAGTGCCTTTCTCGCGAGGGAAAGCTTCTCGCACATCACACGCTCACGTATGTGACACCGGCGGGATGAACTGGGGGGTCGGGAGTCGGGAGTCGGGGGTCGGGGGTCGGAAGCCGAGGGGCTGCTTGCGGATTTCAGGAGTCGACCCCCTACTACGACTCCCGACCCCCGACTCCCGACTCCCGACAACTGACAACTGACAACCCCACTACCGACCCCATGTTATTCTCCATTCCATGCGGGGTTAGCTCAGCGGTAGAGCGTCTGCTTTACACGCAGAGGGTCACTGGTTCGAACCCGGTACCCCGCACCACACCCGAACCGTGGCAACTCCAAGATCCTCGCCAGGGCGAAACTTCGACGATTGCACGACGTAGTAGCGACTCACGTCGCAATCCGAAGGAGTCAGCAATCGCACAGATACTCCGTGTCGCCCTGATTTTGATCCTGATGGCCTACGTCCTGTATCAGTCCCGAAAGCCGGGACGATGGCTGGGCAGGTTCTTTCTCTGGGCGATGAACAGGACTCATTCCAGCCTGACCGACTGGGGATTGACGCATGTTGCGGTCGAAAAGAACTTCACGATTCTGGACGTCGGCTGCGGCGGCGGCAGGACGATTCAGAAGCTGGCCGCGGCCGCCTCGGAAGGGATGGTTTGGGGCGTTGACTACGCCGATGGCAGTGTCGCTGCTTCCCGCGCGAACAACGCCGATCTGATCAAGGCCGGTCGTGTTGACGTACGGCAGGCGCCGGTGTCGCAATTGCCGTTCCCCGATGGCAAGTTCGACCTCGTTACAGCCGTCGAGACCCAATACTACTGGCCGGATCTGGTCAACGATATGCGGGAGATCCTGCGTGTGCTGAAACCAGGCGGAACCGTGATCATCATCGCGGAAAGCTACAAAGGAGGCCGGTACGACAAACTGCAGCGGCCGGTGATGAAACTGTTGCAATCGTCGCACCTGGGCGTGGATGAACATCGGGAGTTGTTTTCTACGGCCGGCTACGCCGACGTTCAGACATTCGAGGAGCCGGGCAAAGGCTGGTTCTGCGGGACGGCCAGAAAGCCGTTGTAGCTCCAGTTACGACAGGGATGACGTCATGAGGCACGACTGTTGCGGTAGGCGACGGCATCGCCTCTTCGAATCCACCGACCCACCCAACGACCCCCTCATTCATGCGCTCCCTATTCAAACGCCGCAAACGCGTCCTCCTGCTGGACGATGACGTCGCGATGCACCGCCTCGTGGCCCGCATCCTCGGGAAGAACGGCTTCCGGGTCGACGTCTTCCTCACCGGCAACCAGGCCATCACCGCTCTGGGGCGGCAGCGGTACGATGTCATCCTCCTCGACCTGATGATGCCGCACGAAGGAGGGATGACCGTGATCCGCCATCTTCGCGTCAACGACCCGGCCGGACTGAAGCGTTCCATTCTCCTGACCGCCTCCCCCGACTCCCTCATCGATGCGCTCTCCGGAGAGGTCAAGACGGTCGTGCAGAAGCCGTTCAAGGCAGAGCAGCTCGTCGATGTCGTCCGCCGCGTGAGCGAATCATGACTCCGACATTCACACGCGTCGCCGGTCATTACGCCATCGTCCGCCTCCCCGCGGACGCCGGCATCCCGCCGTGGGCGCACGGCGCGTTCGTCTCCATCACGCGCACGAGCGACGAGCTTTCGGTCGTCTGCGACGAAGGAAGCGTTCCCGACGTGGTGGCCGACCGCGGCTGGTGCTGCCTGAAGCTGGCCGGTCCGTTTCCGCTCGATCAGACGGGAGTGGCCGCAGCCTTCACGCGCGTCCTCGCTGACGCCGGCATCGCCCTCTTCGTCATCTCGACCTACGACACCGACTACGTTCTCGTCCGCGACGCGGCGCTGAAGGACGCGTCGGCGGCATTGCGTGCGGCAGGCTACACGGTCAGGTAACGTCCTCCCTGATCCTCGGCAGAAACTCCAGACAGGAGCGGATGATCTCCGCCACTTCCGCGATGCGCAGGGGCCGCCGGATGATGACCTGCACGAGCTCCGTGTCGATCGACTCTTTCGGCGAGCGCACCTCGGCCGTGACCATCACGACCGGCCGGTGTTCCGGGAACAGCGAACGGATCGAGTCGAGAACACTCTGCGCGCCCGGCATCTCGAGGTGTAGCAGGACAATTGCATAGCGCCCTTCCCGGAGCAGTGCCAGCGCGTCGTCCGCCGAGGATGCGCTGGCACAAGACACAGCACGATCGAGGAGAGCCTTGTGAAGCAAGACACGGATCTGTTCGTCGCCGTCCACGATCAGGACGCGCGTGGTCTGAGCCATTGGTCGTCGTTATCCCCTGCCGACAGTGCTGACCTTACAAATAACCTGCCACGGCCATCGACCGCAAAACCGATCTGTTACGATCGCCGATCGATGGATCAATCGCTCGCCGTCGCCGCGACGCATCCGACGCGCCAACGCTTCGCTCTCCACCGCGCCGGAACCTCCGCTTCCGCGAGCTTCGCCGACGACGTCCGCCGCGGCCTGACCGCGACACCGAAGTTTCTCTTTCCTCATTACTTTTATGATGCGCTCGGTTCGGCGCTCTTCTCGGCGATCTGCGAGTTACCGGAG
>DATLWH010000831.1:0-10726 GCA_035576505.1 Thermoanaerobaculia bacterium
TGCCTCCTGTGCAGAGTAAGTACGCCGGCGGAGGCGAAAGGTTAGCAGCGAGGCTCGTCGCGTTCGAAGGACGCTTCGACATTGAAAACGTCTGCTTCGTGAATGACCGGGCTGTACTCTTTTGGTGACAGTCGATGCCTATCGAAGCTCACGATTTCAATGTCGATGCTCACGAGCTCAATGTCGATGCCCAAATTCTCAATGTCGATGCCCGCGGGCTCAATGTCGATGCGCAGATTCTCAATGTCGATGCCCAGGTTCTCAATGTCGATGCCCGCCGGTTCAATGTCGATGCCCGGATTCTCAATGTCGATGCCCGCAGGCTCAATGTCGATGCCCAATTTTCAATGTCGAAGCTCGATTTTCAATGTTGATGCTCAGTTTTCAATGCCGAGGCGTCCGACTTCTGGATGCTCAGCCAGGCCAGTAGGAGTCTGCGCGGCAGAACGATCGAGCGGGAGATGGTGGCCGAGCCTTGGGCAAGCAACGCTGACGGCCGTGCCGGCTAGACTTCCGTGATGACGCGGGGGGAGACGAAACGGCGCAGCGACGCTACTTCTTGATCGGTTCGCTTTTGATCGATAGCGGCGAGACCTGACCGGAGATCATGTACCAGCCGTCGTCGGTCTTGATCCAGACGTCGCTGAAGCGGAGGTCGGCCGTGACGCGTTCGCCCTTCTGTGTGTACTTCTGGAGGAGGCGGCCGGAGACGATCGCGGTGCTGCCGTGGGCGCGGACCGTGACCTCGGCCGGTTCGTACGGCTCCATGACAACGCCCTTCTCGAGCTCCGCGATCAACTCTGCTCTGGTCTTCACGGCGCCGCTGCCGGTGATGAGAACGTAATCGTCCGACGTGTGGGCCCGGAACCACGTTGCATCTCCCATGTATGTGGCGAGGGCCTGTTCGCGCTCGAGCCTCCGCAACGACTGTTCGTCGCTGAGGAAGCCGGCGCCAAAGGAAGACAGAGCAAAGAACCCCAGGAAGAGAGAGAAGATGGTCCGTTTCACGGCGCGCATTGTGACACGCGGGGAATGGCGCGGTGGGTTGCCGTCATTTTGCCGCGGGCGGAGCTGACGGTGAAGGGACATTGACGGCAACGCTGTCCAGCGTCGTCTTTGCCGTCGGCATCCCCTGCGCCGTGCCCGCTTCGACGAACGCGAACAGCAGTCCGTCGATGCGGCGGAAGTCGCTGTAGTCGACGATGAATTCGAGACCGGTGGTCTTGCCGGTCGAGCGAACGATGTGCCACGACTTCGGATCGATGTCGACGGCCACCGTGAGCGACGCGGAGATCGGAATCTCGATGGCGCGGAAGCCTTCGTGCACGCCCAGGTCTTTCAGGGAGGCGCGCCTCGTTACCAGAAGGAGCGGCAACTCCAGACGCGCCTCCTGAAGCTTCATCGCATCGAGCCCCATGCCGGTGGCCTCTTTGCCGTTACGCGTTCCATGATCGCCGTCGACGATGCGCACCTCGGTGTTCGCGGGGTAGACGATCTCGACGCGGAGCTTGTCCGGCTTCTGCCAGAAGCGCGTCGTTGCTCCGTCACCTTTTCCCATCGCCGGAACGACCTTACCGGTCTCCCGTATCGTCGACACTTTCTGCCACGCGGCGGTCCCGCCGTACTCCTTCATCACTTTGGAAACAACGTCGTCCAGCGACTGCGCGTGTACGTTCGAGGCCAGGAGAAGCGCGGCGATGAGAGAGAGTTTTCGCATGGCTGAATTGTGACATGCATCGGGGAGTCGGGGGTCGGGGGTCGGGGGTCGGAGCACGTGGTTTCAATCTCCGGCCTCCGACCTCCGACTCCCGACCCCCGACCCCCGACTCCCGAACAGAATCACAGCGATGCTCGCCATTGACTCGCCGCACGGTGATGTATACGGTCGCGCCCCATGACCACCGAAGCCCCACCGAAGCCCCGTGACTTCATCCGAGAGATTGTCGAGGACGATCTCGCCGCCGGCCGAAGCCAGCGCGTCATCACTCGTTTTCCGCCCGAGCCGAATGGATATCTGCACATCGGCCATGCCAAGTCGATCTGTCTCAACTTCGGCATCGCCGGCGAGTTCGGCGGCCAATGCAATCTCCGCTTCGACGACACGAACCCGACCAAAGAGGAGGTCGAGTACTCCGAGGCGATCAAGCGCGACGTGGCCTGGCTCGGCTTCTCCTGGGGCGACAACCTCTTTCACGCCTCCGATTACTTCGAACAGCTATACGTCTGGGGCGAAGAGCTGATCAGGAGAGGGAAGGCCTACGTAGACAGCTCGACCGCGGAAGAGATGCGTGCCATGCGCGGCACGCTCACGGAGGCGGGGCAGGAATCGACGTATCGCAGCCGCGGCGTCGACGAGAATCTCGACCTCTTCCGGCGGATGAGAGCCGGTGAGTTCCCGGACGGCGCGCACGTGCTGCGGGCCAGGATCGACATGGCCTCGCCGAATATCAATATGCGCGACCCGGTGCTCTACCGCATCCGCCACGAACACCACGACCGGACGGGCGACGCCTGGTGCATCTACCCGATGTATGACTACGCGCATCCGCTGTCGGATGCTGTCGAGCACATCACGCACTCGCTCTGCACGCTGGAGTTCGAGGACCATCGTCCGTTGTATGACTGGCTCATCGAGAATGCCTCCGTCCCGTCACGGCCGCGGCAGTACGAGTTTGCCCGCCTCAACCTCAACTACACGGTGATGTCGAAGCGGAAGCTGCTGCGGCTTGTCGAGGAGAAGCACGTTCGAGGGTGGGACGACCCGCGTATGCCGACCATTGCCGGGCTCCGGCGCAGGGGATACACACCGGCTGCCATCCGCAACTTCTGCGAGCGCGTCGGCGTGGCCAAGAGGGAGAACGTGATCGACGTCGGTCTCGCCGAGTTCTGCGTTCGTGAGGACTTGAACACCACCGCGCCGCGCGTGATGGGAGTGCTCGATCCGCTCCGCGTCGTCGTCGACAACTACCCGGAGGGGCACGACGAGTCGTTCGAGACCGCAAACAGTCCCGACGATCCGTCGATGGGGACGCGCACGATTCCGTTCGGGAGGACGATCTTCATCGAACGCGACGACTTCATGGAAGAGCCGCCGAAGAAATTCTTCCGCCTCGCTCCCGGCCGGGAAGTGCGCCTCCGCTCCGCCTACTTCATCACCTGCACGAGCGTGCTGAAAGACGGCCAAGGCAACATCGTCGAGCTGCACGCCACCTACGACCCGGCCACGAAAGGCGGCGACGCGCCTGACGGCCGGAAACCGAAGGCAACACTGCACTGGGTCTCCGCGGATCACGCCATCGACTGCGAAGTGCGCCTCTACGACCGGCTCTTCAAGTCGGAGAATCCGGAAGAGAGCGGCAACTTTCTCGATGATCTCAACCCGCGGTCTCTCCAGGTCGTGACGCACGCGAAACTCGAGCCCTCCGTTCGTGGGGCTGCGCCGTTTACGCGCTACCAGTTCGAGCGCCTCGGCTACTTCTGCGTCGACCCCGACTCATCCGGTGACGCGCTCGTCTTCAATCGGACGGTGACGCTGAAGGATGCATGGGCGAAGGTGGTGTCGAAGTAAACATCGTCCCGCTCCACGGTCGAGAGAGCATCACCAATCTTTTTAATCATTCATCTTTTTCATCTGCTATTCTTGCAGCCGTCCAATCGTCCATCTTTTCAGGAAGGGGTCGCGCGCGATGGCTGTCTGCTGGCGTTGTCCAAGTTGCCTCGAGGTCAGTTGCGAGGATGACGTGAACGCAATCGGCAACCCTGTCGCCTGCGACCATTGCGAGCGGCCATTCCCCCCGCGGATCACGCTCTGCACCGTCTGCGATGCCCCCAACCCGTGGACGCGCCGCGGCACGCTGCACTTCCTCTGCCGCGAGTGCGGCACGACGCAGACCTTCTTCTCGCACCTGCCGATGACGGGATGATTCAGCGCGTTGTGCGCGGCCGATGCGACGACGGGTACCCCAATAACTTCTTTGCATGGCTGGGATGCGGCTCGTTGTTCCATGAGGAATTGCTATCATCCGAGGCTGAGGAGTCGAGCATGCCGCTTCTGCAAGGAAAGACCGGGATCGTTTTCGGAGTCGCCAATAAACGCTCCATCGCCTGGGCCATCGCGCAGGCATTGGCGCGCGAGGGGATGCGCCTGGCCTTCACCTACCAGGGGGAGCGGCTGAAAGCGAATGTCGAGGAGCTCTGTGCGGCCATGCCGGACTCGCTCATCCTTCCCTGCGACGTGACCGTCGATGCCGAGGTCGAGGCAGTCTTCAAGGAAGTCGGTGAGAAACTCGGCGGCCTCAATGCCCTCGTCCACTCCGTCGCCTTCGCGCCTCGCGAAGATATGGAGAAAGACTTCGTCGAAACATCGCGTGAAGGCTTCAAGATCGCGCACGACATCTCCGCCTACTCCCTGGTCTGCCTCACGCGTGCGGCGCTGCCGCTCTTCGAGAAGTCAGGCGGCGGCGCGGTGCTGGCCATGACCTACTACGGCTCGGAAAAAGCGGTGTTGGGCTACAACGTCATGGGGGTCGCCAAAGCGTCGCTGGAAGCGAGCGTACGCTACCTCGCCGCGAACCTCGGTCCCCGCAACGTCCGCGTCAACGCCATCTCCGCCGGACCGGTCAACACGCTGGCCGCTCGCGGTGTCAAAGGCTTCACCGACATGCTCAAGCATCATGCCGAGCGCGCTCCGCTGCGCCGCAATGTGGAGCTCGAAGAGATCGCCAACGCCGCGCTCTTTCTTCTCTCACCGATGTCGGCCGGCATCACCGGGGAAGTGATGTTCGTCGACGGCGGCTACAACATCATCGGTCTTTGATCGCGGCCAGAACCTCGCCGGCCGACCGCACGCGTCCCATGCGCGGGAAGATGGTCGTCACCGCGAACTGGTGGGCATTGGCGCTCAGCCCTGACATGGCGTCTTCGACGAACACGACATGACTTCGCGCTAGCCCGCAGTTCTCACAGTCTCACCGGAATCGTAGGCACTCTGTACCCTCGAGCGCCCTTCTCCCCCAGCGCTTTTCAGCTGGGGGAGAAGGTGCCGACAGGCGGATGAGGGGGCGGTTCTCGCGCTGAAGTTAATTGTTTTCATGAGTTTCCCACGCCCGTTCATGAAACCAGTCCACTGTTCGGCAAGCTCCAACGCCCCCTCATCCGCCTTCGGCACCTTCTCCCCCCCGCTGAAAAACGCGGTGGGGAGAAGGACGCTCGATTAACACTCGGTCTGCGATTCCACTTAGGTGGTGAGAAATCCAGGCTACGTGCTGCCCGCGACAAAGAAATTGGTGTTCGTCGGCTGCGCAACGCCGCCCTTTGGTTCGAGCGTCACGGCCAGTCCTTTGATCTCGGTCGCCAGCGGCAGGTTCTCGATCGAGATCGAGGCTCCGCCGCCGGCTGTCACATCGAAGACTCCCGCGCTCTGCGGCTGCGGCTGATCAGCGCGAAGAATCCAGAGCTGGTAGCTCTTGTCGGTCGGGTTGGCGGGCAGGTTGTAGAAGAAGACGACGGCGCGGCGCTTCTGCGGCTCGAGGAAGACCTTTGCCGAAGCCGAAGGCGAAACCTGCTGGCCGGTGAGGGCGATCGTACGCGTGTCCTGAGAAGCCAGCGCAGCCATCTCCGCGCTCAGTTTCTCGTTGCGGGCAGTCAGGAGCTGATTCTCGCCGGCCAGCCGCCGGATCTCCGCCTCGTGGCTATTGATCTTCTCGCGGGAGACGCGGATGGACAGCTCGCGCCACCCCCACAGAGCGAGAAAAAGCACGGCCGCCACCATCCACCAGCGGCTGATGCCGAAGCGATCATGGGCGTCGACGATAGTACCGGTCTGACCCCGTCCATCGATGGCCATGAAGATTCGGTCGCGCACTTCCTGCGGAGGTTCGACCGGATCGAGGTCTCGCGCCAGGAGAGATGTGGCTTCTGCGTACTCGTCACGAGCGCGCCGGCAATCGGGGCACGAGGCCAGATGAGCGCGGAAGGCGTCTGCCTCGTCCGCGGTCGCTGCACCGATCGCGTCGAGCGCGGCAATCGATTCGAGCTGCTCGTGCGTCATCATCGAAACGCCTTAAGGCTCTCTCTCAACTTCTTCATTCCGAGCTGCATCCGTGTCTTGATGGTGCCGAGCGGTTCGCCTAACTTTTCCGCGATTTCTGATTGCGACAACCCTTCGAAGTACGCCAATGCCAGAGCAATGCGCTGCGAGTCCGGCAGCTCCGCGAGCGCGCTGCGGACGGCGCGCCGCTCCTCGGATTGGATGGCGTCGTCAGCCCCGGTCCGCTTCTCGACGAAGCCGAAACTCGACGACACCTCCCGCCCCGCCTCGTCTTCGCGGTCGCCACGGATCCTGCGGGAGCGGAGGCGGTCGATGCCCCGGCTGCGGGCGATCGAGATCAGCCAGGCCACGTCGCTCCCGCGCACGGAGTCGAACATCTTCGCGTTCATCCACGCCTTCACGAACGTCTCCTGCAGCACTTCCTGGGCGTCGTCGGGATTGGCGAGGATTCGGAGAAGGAGGGCATAGAGGGTTGAGGAATGCCGGTCGTAGAGCTGTTCGAACGCGGCCAGATCGCCGTGGGCGACGGCAGGCAGCAGTGAGCTGGGTTCGACGCTCGTGTTCATTGCGGCGGTCATGCGCGGCATTCAACCTACGTTCCGGTGCGCGCGCCGGATTTACTCGCTCGATGACTCTTCGGTGTCCGGGGGAAACTCGATGTCGGTGCGATAGCCGGTTCGCGAAGGCGACCGCCTGCCGGGAGATCCGCTCGGCCGGCCGGACGACTCTTTATTCGTGCCATGCCCGCTGGCACCGCCGTCCCAGAAGCCCTTGTCTGCTGCATCCTCGCGTGGAGTCTCGGCCATGGCTGCGATTCTATCGTGTGCGGGAGCCGGCGCATCAGGAACGTTCGCAGGGCACCATGGAAAAGATCTCACGAAGACGGTGGCCGAGCCCTGGGCAACCAACGCCGCCGGCCTGCCGGCTTAGCCGGGTTGCGGTACCGGCACCTGATCCGTCACTGGCGGAGCCGGCTCCGGCTCGGCCAGCGGCTTCGACTCGCGGCCGGCACGCTCGGTGGTCTTCTGATCCGCGGAGGCGCGGTCGAGAAGAGCGATCTTCAGGACCTCCTCGACATGCTCGACGAAATAGAACTGCATGTCGCGCTTGATCGGTTCGGGGACGTCGATCAGGTCGCGCTCATTCAGCTTCGGCATGATGACCGTTGTGATCTTGGCCGCGCGCGCGGCGAGCACCTTTTCCTTCAGGCCGCCGATGGGCAGCACGTCGCCGCGCAGCGTGACCTCGCCGGTCATGGCCACGTTCCGCTTGACGGGGCGTCCGGTGATCATCGAGATGATCGCGCTTGTCATGGTGATGCCCGCGGACGGTCCGTCTTTCGGGATCGCGCCGGCCGGCACGTGGATGTGGATGTCGTGCGTCTCGAAATAGTCAGAGGGGATGTTCTGCTCGTCGGCGTGCGCGCGCGCATAGGTGAGCGCTGCCTGCGCCGATTCTTTCATCACATCGCCGAGCTGGCCGGTCAGGACGAGCTTTCCTTTGCCCTTCACCGCCAGCGCCTCGATGAAGAGGATGTCGCCGCCCACCGCGGTCCAGGCCAGACCTGTTGCCACGCCTACCTGATCGCGCTCGAGCAACTCCTCGGCGAAGTGTTTCATCGGCCCGAGGTACTTCTCGACCGACGCGTCGGTGATGCGGTAACTCTCCTGCTGATTTCCGCCCGCCACCTGCACGGCGATCTTCCGGCAGATCGTGCCGATTTCGCGCTCCAGGTTGCGGAGGCCGGCTTCCTTCGTATAGCCGGTGGTGACGCGCATGATGCCCGAGTCGGTCCACACCACGGGCGTCTCCTTGATTCCGTTCTCTTCCATCTGCTTCGGGATCAGATGCTGCTTGGCGATCGACAGTTTCTCCTCGTCGGTGTATCCCGAGAGACGGATCACTTCCATGCGGTCGAGGAAGGCCGGCTGGATGGTGTCGAGCACGTTCGCCGTGACGATGAACATCACGTTGGAGAGGTCATAGGGCACGCCGAGATAGTGGTCGCGGAAGGAGAAGTTCTGCTCCGGGTCGAGCACTTCCAGCAACGCCGACGACGGATCGCCGCGATAGTCGGCGCCGATCTTGTCGACCTCGTCGAGCATGAAGACCGGGTTCGACGTGGCCGCCTGATTGATGCCCTGGATGATGCGCCCGGGGAGCGCTCCGACGTAGGTCCGGCGATGGCCGCGCACTTCCGCCTCATCGCGCACGCCGCCCAGTGAGATGCGCACGAATTTGCGGTCGAGGGCCCGGGCGATCGATCGCCCAAGGGACGTCTTGCCGACGCCGGGAGGCCCGACGAAGCAGAGGATCGGCCCTTTCATCTTCTGGCCGCGCAGTTTGCGCACGGCCAGATACTCGAGGATGCGCTCCTTGATCTTCTCGAGGTCGTAGTGATCTTCGTCGAGAATCTTCCGCGCGCGCTCCAGGTCGTGATTGTCGGCGGACATCATGGCCCAGGGCAGACCGGTCATCCAATCGAGATAGGTTCGAATGATCGACGTTTCCGCCGAATCGGGATGGGATCGCTCCAGCCGCTTGATCTGTTTCTCGACCTCTTCCCGCGCCTCGGACGGGATCTGTTTCTCCTCGATCTTCTTGCGGTAGTTCTCGACGTCCTCGGCGACGTCTTCCCCTTCGCCGAGCTCCGACTGGATGGCCTTCAGTTGCTGACGCAGGAAGTACTCGCGCTGTGACTTGTTCATCTCTCCCTGCGCCGCGGAAGAGATCTCCTGCTGCATGGTCAGAAGATTGATCTCGCGCGAGAGGAGCTCATTGACTCTCTTCAACCGCTCCACGGGATCCATCGTCTCCAGGATCTGCTGCGCTTCTTCGAGCTTGAGGTCGAGGTTCGACGCGGCAAGGTCGGTGAGCCGCGCCGGATCGTCGAGATTGGCCGCGATGACCATGACCTCGGGGCTGATGTTCTTGCCCAGGCCGACGGCGCGGTCGAGGTTCTGCTTCACGGCACGGATCAGGGCCTCGGTCTCCAGGCCGCGATCCTTGGTCGTGGTCTCTTCGATGCGCGTGATCTTCGCTTTGAAGAACGGCGCGGTCTGGATGAAGTAGTCGATCCGGGCCCGGCTGAGGCCCTGCACCAGGATGCGGATGCGGCCGTCCGGCAACTTCAGCATCCGCATGATGATGGCCACCGTGCCGACGCGATAGAGATCGTCTTCGGCCGGGTCTTCGTTCTGAAAGTCCTTCTGCGCCGTCAGCATGATGACGCGGTTTTCAGCCAGCGCCTGGTCGACCGCGTTGATCGACTTCTCACGCGAGACCGACAGCGGAACGATGATGAACGGAAAGATGACGAGGTCCTTGAGCGGCAGCACCGGCAGGACGTCGGGGATTTTGATTGCTTCTTCTTTCGCGGTTTCGTTCGCGTCAGTCATCTCAACCTCTCGATAGGGGAACCATGCTCTGCAATGAGTGTTCCTTTTGTACCGCCGTATCGCCGTCTCGGGTTGCCTGGTCTCGCGGTGCCCTCGTTACTCCGGCCGGGAGACCTCGCAACGCCGAGACCGCGCTACCGCAATTGGTGCAACTCCTTTACGAAAGCGTCCACATCTTCGAATCTCCGATACACCGATGCGAAACGAACATAAGCGACAGGATCGAGCTCGCGCAGGCGCTGCATGACCATCGTCCCGATGGCCTTGCTGGAGATTTCACGCTCGCTGGAATCCTGCATCGCCGCTTCGATCGAGTCGGCGAGCCGCTCGAGCGTTTCCTGCGGGACGGGGCGTTTGCGGCAGGCCACCTGCAGGCCCTGCATCAGCTTCGAGCGGTCGTAAGGCTCGCGGCGCTCGTCGCGCTTGACGACTTGAAACGGGACCTGCTCGATCCTCTCGTAGCTCGTGAAGCGGCGTTCGCACTTCGTGCATTCACGCCGCCGGCGGATGACATCCGCCTCACGGCTCTCACGCGAGTCGACCACGCGGTCTTCTGTATTGCCGCAGAACGGGCAGCGCATTGAGCGCCGTATATCACGACTGGGAGGTCGTGTCTCCCGCCACATCCTGGGCCGCGTGCGTGAGGTCGCGCCAGCGCAGCCCCTCCCTTGCGAAAAGTGTCACGCCGGTGATGACGACCGGCACCGTGCCGACCAGATGCAGCAGCAGCGCGATGGCCACGGAGCTGTTGATGTCGAAGCCGTAGAACGACGTCAACGCCCACTGGCAGAGCTTGTGGAAACCGCCGACGCCGCCCGGTGTGGGGATGGCCACGCCGATCGTGGTCACGCCACTGATGAAAAACGTGGCGTCATACGGCAGCGGGCGATGCATGGCGATGAAGACCAGCGAGTACTGCGCTGTCAGGCACACCCAGACCGCCACCGTGGCAAAGACGACCGTGAAGAAGTCGCGTGGCCGTTCCGTGATGGCCAGCGTCTTGGCGAATGCGTCGAAGAACTTCATCCACGGTTCACGGAAACGCTTCGGCAGGATGCGGCCAATCCGCTCGTGCAGACGCCGCACCGTCCCGCCGAAAAAATAGAGACCGATGAGAAAGAGGATGAGAAGACCCATGACGACGGCACAGCCGAGGGCGCCGCCGTGAACCACCCCGACCTCGTCCGGAAAGCTGTTCCACCGCAGGACACAGAACCAGAGGAAGATTCCGAGGATGCTGAAAAGGTCGAGCACGCGCTCGGTGAGCACGGTCCCCAGC
>DATLWH010000832.1:0-9631 GCA_035576505.1 Thermoanaerobaculia bacterium
CCGTTTCAATTCCTGCCCTTTCGGCCAGAGGCGCGTGTCGATGGAGCGGATCGCTTTGTTGTACTGATCGACCGTCTTCGCCAACGCGCCACCGATCTCGGCGATCAGATCCATCACCTTCACAAAGCGGTTGAAGAGCTCAACGCCGGCGTCGTGCATCTTCTTGGCGTTCTCTTCGGTTCGCTCCGCCTTCCACCCGGCGGCCACGGCGCGCAACAGCGGCAGCAGCACGGTCGGCGAGGCGAGATAGATCTTCTTCTCGACCGCATACTCGAAGAGCATCGGATCGGTGACGAGCGCGGCGGAAAGAAAGTGCTCGCCGGGAAGGAACATGACCGTGAAGTCGAGACTCTCGCCGACGCTGGCCTGGTACTCCTTACGGCTGAGCGATTCGATGTGTCGCCGCAGCGTGCGGGCGTGGGCCGTGAGCGCCTCCCGTTTGCGCGACTCGTCGGTCTCGTTGGCGGCTACGCTGTAGTCCGTCAGCGGCACTTTGGCGTCGACCGCGATCACGCGCTTGTTGGGAAGATGGACGACGACGTCGGGACGCAGCCGCCGTCCCTCATCATTGAGGAAGGTCTCCTGCGCATCGTAGTCGCACAGCTCACTCATGCCGGCCAGCTCGATGCAGCGCCGGAGCGAGTTCTCGCCCCAGGAGCCCCGCACGGCCGGTGAGTCGAGAGCGTTGGCGAGGCGCGTGGCCTCCCGTTGCGACAGCTCCTGCGCCGCGAGGAGCGAGCGGATCTGCTCCTGGAGGCCGCCATAGGCCTCGTTGCGCGAGTGCTCGCTCTTCGTCAGCTCGCCGGCGTAACGGTCGAGCATGTCGCGGAGAGGCTGGAGCATCGTTCCGATCTCCGCCTTCTTCGTTTCGAGCGAGGAGACGATCTCTCCCTTCGACCCGTCGAGGTGTGCTCTGTTCAACTCGAGGAACGTCGTACTGATCGATGCCAGGGTTTTCTGCGCCGTGGCAGCGAAGGCCTCTTCCATCTGCTTGCGGGCATCGCCGAGGAAGGTGGCCTGGGTTTCGGCGACGGCGCGGGCCTGCGATTCGAGGGAGGCGATGCGCCTGGCTTCGGCGGCGGTGGCCTCGCTGCGCTCGCGCTCGGCGCGCGCCAGGTCGCGCTCGGCAAGCGCGCGCTGGATCTGGCCGGTTTTTCTCGCGCTCGCGGCCACCCACCCCACGATCGCCCCGATTGCGAGTGCGATCACGCTGAGAAGAATCGTGATGACAGACATAAAAGGATGATGGGGGCTACGCTCTCGGCGGTCAAGCGTGCCCGGCAGCGCCTCTCAGCACCTCGATGACACGCTCGATCTCCCTCTCCTCATTGTAGAAATGCGGTGAGAAGCGGAGCATCCCCTCGCGCGGCGCGCAAACGACGCCGTTTTCTTCCAGCAGACGATGCCACTTGAGCAGCGATGGCTCGTCGGACGGCGGAAGCACACCGATGATGCCGGAACGAATGGGGCGAGGCGATGCCACACGCCAGCCGATGTCGTCGAGCCTGTCCGCCAGGAGCGCGGCGATGCGCGTGGTTTCTTCGCTGATATCGACAATCCCGATCTCCAGCAGCAGGTCGATGGCGGCGCGCAGGCCGTAGATGCCGCTGGTGTTCAGCGAACCTGCCTCGAATCGGCGCGCGTCGGGCAGCAGGTCGATCGGACAGTCGATGAATTTCCCCTTGCGATCGATGTTGGTCCAGCCGTTCTCGAGCACTTCCAGTTTGTCCCGATGCTCAGCCGCGACGAAGAAGATCGCGGCCCCCTCGGAGCCGCACATCCACTTGTGACCGTCGGCGGCAAGGAACGCGATCTTCGAGCGCCGCACATCGGTCGGAAGCACGCCGACAGACTGGATGGCATCGACGCAGAAGAGAACATTGCGGCGCGCGCAAAGGTCCCCGATGGCATCCAGGTCGGCGGCAAACCCGTTGTGGAATGCCACGGACGACACGGTGACGATGCGCGTCCGGCCGTCGACACATCGGTCGACGTCGTCGACGGTGAATGCGCCATCGTGGCTCAGTACCAACCGCACGTCCACCCCGCGCCTGTCAAGTTTTCTCCACGGTGTGGAGTTTGAGGGGAACTCGAGGTCGGTGATGACGACGTTGTCGCCCCGTTCCCAGCGGAACCCTTCCGCGACGAACGACAACCCTTCCGAGGTGTTCTTGAGGATGGCGATCTCGCCCGGCTCCGCGCCGATGAGCCGCGCGGCGGCGGCGCGCAGATGAACATATTCGGCATACCACTCCCGCCAATGAAGCGCCCCGAAGTCCCGCTGGTCGCGCCCGAATCGCTCCATCGCCTGGTACGCGCGTGTCGACAGCGGGCCGACCGCCGCATGATTGAAGTAGACGACGTTCTTCGTGACGGGGAAGAGGTCGCGCAGGGACGGTTTGTCCATCGCGGTCAGCGTAGCCGATGCGGCCAACGTGTGTCACCCACGCGTCTCCAACCATTCGCGCAACATGAGAACGGAGCTCCTCAGCGCTGCCTACTCCATAGCGCTTACCATTCCCCTATGTCTCCCGGTCGTCTCCTGAATCTCGTCTGCGCCGTCTGGGGCTGCTCCGAGCTCGTGGTCATGGTGCTCAAGCATGACAGGGGCAACACCTCGCGGCGCGATCGTGGATCGATCGCGGTGCTGTTTGGAAGCATCGCGATCGCCTCGTTCGCCGGATCGCTCGTGAAGGGATATCCACCGACGTGCATCGGAGCCGGCTCACTCTGGATCGCCCTGGCGCTCGTCGTCATCGGCGTCATCGTCCGCGGCATCGCCATGGCCACGCTCTGGCGCTACTTCACCTACGCTGTCACCATCCGCGAAGGGCATGAGCTCGTCGAACGCGGGCTGTACCGTTTCATTCGTCATCCGTCCTACACCGGCATACTCCTCGCCTTCATCGGACTCGGATTCGCTCGGGGCAACTGGCTTACCGTGGCCATCATCGGGGCGGGGGCATTTGCTGGGTTCTCGTATCGCATCGCAGTGGAGGAGAGCGTCCTCGTCGAGCACTTCGGCGACCGGTATCGCGACTACATGCGGCGCTCGAAGCGGCTGATCCCCGGCATCTACTAGACTTCCCCACGATGTCGCACTTCACCTTCCTCTCGGCCGGCGAGTCTCACGGGCCGCAACTGACGGTCATCGTGACCGGCATGCCTGCCGGCGTGACGCTGGACCGGGAGCGGATCAACCGCGACATGGCGCGGCGGCAGCACGGGTACGGGCGCGGCGGCCGGATGAAGATCGAGCACGATGAGATCGAGATCGCCGGCGGCGTGCGCGGCGGCGAGACGCTCGGCTCCCCGATTGCCATCGTCGTCCGGAACGACGACTTCCGGAACTGGGAAGCAGCCATGGGGGTCTGGGATGTCGATCCCGACGAGGCCAAGAAACGGCGGGTGCACGCGCCGCGGCCGGGACATGTCGATCTGATCGGCGGGATGAAGTACGACCGGCACGATCTGCGCGACGTCCTCGAACGGGCCTCGGCACGCGAGACGGCCTCCCGGGTCGCCGCCGGAGCGATGGCGAAAGAACTGCTGCGCAACTTCGGCATCGAGCTCCGCTCCGGCGTCGTCTCCGTCGGCGCAGCCGGCGATCCCGACTACGCACCGACGTGGGAAGAGCTCACCGCTGTCGTTGACGACTCGCCGCTACGCGCCGTGCATCGCCAGGCCGAGGATGCCATGGTGGCCGAAGTCGACAAGGCCCGCGAGGCGGGCGAGACCCTCGGCGGCACGATCGTCGCGGCCGCGCACAACGTCCCGATCGGCCTCGGATCGTACGTGCAGTGGAACGAGAAGCTGGACGGCCGCATTGCCCAGGCCATCCTATCCATCCACGCAGTCAAAGCCGTGGCCGTCGGCGATGGGGTGGCTGCCGCGCGCCGCGCCGGCTCGGAGGTCCACGACGCCATCTACTTCGACGACCACCAGGGCTATCACCGTACCTCGAACCGCGCCGGCGGGCTCGAAGGCGGCGTGACGAACGGCCAGGATGTCGTCGTCCGCGCATACATGAAGCCGATCTCCACCTTGCGGCGCGGGCTTCCCTCGGTGGATATCGAGACGCGCCAGCCACATCGCTCGCAGTGGGAACGGAGCGACGTCACCGCCGTCCCCGCCTGCGGCGTCGTCTGCGAAGCAATGCTGGCCATCACCCTCGCAGGCGCCATGCGGGAGAAGTTCGGCGGAGACTCGCTGCGAGAGATGCGCGCGAACTTCGACGCGTATGTGGCGCGGCTCAGCGCCTACTAGCCGTCGGATATCATGCGCGCCGCATGTATCCCACGCTCGTGAAATTCGGCTCGTTCGAGATCACCACCTTCGGCCTGATGATGTTCCTCGCATTCATTGTGGGGGGCTGGGTGCTGACGCGGCAGTTCCGGCGCTACGGTCTCAGCGACGATGCCGCGTCATCGGTCGTCATGGCGGCCGCGCTCGGCGGGATCGCCGGCGCGAAGATCTACTACGCGATTCTCTTCCACGACTGGCATCTCCTGCTCGACCGCGCCGGCCTGGTCTGGTACGGCGGCCTGCTCGGCGGTCTGATCGGCTGCAGCGGCTACATCCTGGCGAAGAAGCTCGACTACTTCGCCGTCTCCGACGCCGCCTCGCCGGCGCTGGCAATCGGCTACGCGCTCGGGCGCATCGGCTGCTTCCTCGTCGGCGACGACTACGGCCGGCCGACGGATTCCTGGGTCGGCATCGCCTTCCCGAAAGGCTCTCCGCCGACCACCGCCGAGTCGCTGCGGCAGTTCGGCGTACACGTCGATGCTTCGATTCCACCCGACCAGGTACTGCGCGTCCATCCGACGCAGCTCTACGAGTCGGCCGCCGCCTTCGTGATGTTCGCAATCCTCATGGCCGCCTCGCGCAAGCCTCATCCAAGGGGACGGATCTTCGGCCTCTTCCTCGTGCTGATGGGAATCGAGCGCTTTCTGGTCGAGATCGTCCGCGCGAAGGACGACCGGTTTCTCGGGCCGTTCACGGTCGCGCAGTTGATCAGCGTGATCATTTTCGTGATCGGTCTTGTTCTGGTGGCGCGAAAGGATAAACAGATTTCGCAGGTGGCAGCGGCCGGATAGGGCTACCGTGCCGTCAGGATAGAGACGACGTCAGCGTCTCCAGCGATGCTTTCTGATCGCTGATGAACCGGAAGACGTCGACCTTCCCTGCCGCGTCGAGGTGCTGCGAGACTTCGAACAGTTGCACGGAGAGCTGTGTGTTCAGCCCTTCGTCCAGCACCGCCTTGCGGCGCTCAAACGGCAGCTCGGAGATGTTGGCGATCAGCATGTTCTCGTCGAAGCGGCCGTATTGATCGAAGAAGACCCCGCTCCAGAGCTCATCGCTCTCGGCATTCTGCATCGCCGTCATGACGATGTCGCGCGCCGACTCTTCGCCGACCGCGTTCAGCAACGCATCGTAGAGACGCCCGAACATGTCGTTGTAGGTCGAGATCACTTTCAACAGCTCCGGCGAGTCTTCGACGTCGAGGAAGACCGGCCGGAATCCCTTCTCCTCGGGCACCACTTCGATGAGGCGCGCGGAAAGAAGCTGGAAGAGGATGCGCGTCACCTCGAACTCCGTCATTTCCGAGCCGCCGATGAGCGCCCGGATCGACCGCTTCCCGTCGAGCGTGTTGTAGAGCGCGACCTCGTGCTCGCTCATCTCCAGCGATCCGAAGTCCGGCACCGCCCCGGGCACCCGGAGGAAGACCATGTCCAGCCCGGTGATCTTCTCCCTGATCATGGCCGTCTCGTCGAGGCGGCGGATCCCTTCCATGATCACGGTCGCGGTGTTGATCGAGAGGACGATCCGCTCGTTCACCAACTCGTCGGTGGAATCGCCGAAGACGAAGCTCCCTTCCTTCCAACTGAAGAGCGAGTAGATGATCTCGAGCGCCTGGTTCTTCACCCCCCACCAGAGGTCCTTGGGCGAAATCGCGCCCATCTGCACGAGGAGCTTGCCGTGGCGCGTCTGCGCGGTCACCCTGCGCTTGGATTCTTCGTACTGGGCCTTGGTGATCTTCCCGTTGCGCAGGAGAAACATGCCCAGGGAGTGCTCCGGGGAGTTGGAGGATGCGAAGACGATCTCCCCATCTTTCCAGTGGATTGATCGGTCCATCTGGTCGTGCTGGAGCAGCAGCTTTCCCGTACCACGGATCATGGAGAGGAAGCTCAGCACGTCGGGCAACTGAATGCGCGAGAGATCGCCTTGAAGGATTTGGTGGTTTTCGGACATCAGGACCGGCGCCAACTTTGACAAACAAACCGCGCCCGGGCAAGGGTTATTCGATCAACGGGATCGTTGGCGCTGGCCTCACTCGTTATGACGAGATTTTCAAATCCGGCTTACGTTTCCTTTGCGCTCATACACCGCGGCACGATCTCGCGCAGCAGCGCCACGGTCCGGCCGACTTCGTCCGCTGTCGAAAAGCGGCTGAGCGAAAAGCGCACAGTGCTCCGCGCCTCGTCTGCCGTCAGGCCCATCGCCAGCAGGACGTGGCTCGGCTCGACCCGTCCCGAGGAGCAGGCGGAACCCGTCGAGACAGCAACGCCGCTGAGATCCAGTCCGATGACGATCCCCTCGGCGTCGGCACCGCGAAAGGTGATGCTGCTCGTGTTCGGGATGCGCGGCACCTCCGCGCCGTTGATCACGATCGGAATCCCGGCCGCGCGCAGCTCGCCTTCCAGCGCATCACGAAGGGCGCCGACATCGACGCGATCGCGCGCGATCTCCGCGGCCACGCCGAACGCCACGGCCAGCGGCACGTTCTCTGTTCCGGCCCGCCGCCGCCGTTCCTGAGCGCCACCCAGCATGTGGCGGTCGAGGCCGAGGCCGCGGCGGACATACAACGCCCCGGTCCCCTTCGGCGCGTGCAGCTTGTGCGCGGAGAGCGCCAGCGTATCCACACCGAGCGCGGACACGTCGATGTCGACCTTCCCCGCCCCCTGCACGGCATCGCAGTGGAAATGAATCGATCGCGCGCGGCAGACGCGTGCTACGTCAGCGACCGGCTGCAGGACTCCCGTCTCGTTATTCGCGAGCATCATTGCCACAAGGCGTGTGTCCGGCCGAAGCGCCGCCAGGACGGCGTCGGCCTCGACGGCACCGCTACGCGACGGAGGCACGACCGTCAGAGCGTGCCCTCGGCGCTCCAATTCCGCCATCGGCTCGAGCACCGAGGGATGCTCGATGGCAGTTGTGACAATGTGATGACGACCGTCGTGCCCGACCGCGCCGAAGATCGCGGCGTTGTTAGACTCGGTACCGCCGCTCGTAAAGATGATGTCCCGGGCCTCGGCGGCGATGAGCCTCGCCACCGATTCGCGGGCGTCTTCGATCCCGCGGCGCGCGGCCTGGCCTTCTTTATGAATGCTCGACGCGTTGCCAAAAACGTCGCGCAGCGAGTTGCCCAGAGCTTCCAGCACCGCTGGATGCAGCGGGGTCGTGGCGTTGTTGTCGAGGTAGATGCGCATGAGGTTCGGCTCTATTGTCCTTCGTATCCCGAGGCCCACAGATGACTAAGATCCTGGCCGTTCTGATTTCCGCGATGTTCGTGGCAGTGGCCACCGCAGCACAAACGCCCCCCGCTCAACCCGATCCGCAACCGGCGCCGGCCCCGGCGGCACCCGCGCCGGCCCCCCCACCCGATGCCAAGTCCAAACCGCAGCCGCCCGATCCGGGGGTACGCAAACTCTCCCGCCGCGAGCGCAAGGAACGGATCAAGAACCTCTCCGAGAAGTATCGCCAGTTCCTGACCGATGTCGATCCGATCATGAATCCGGCGGAGCTGGACACCTTCCTCGTCCTCGAAACCGATCCCCAGCGCGAGATCTATGTCACTGAATTCTGGCGTCGCCGCGACGTCATCAACGGTACGACCAATCACACGTTTCGCGATCAGTACTACGACCGTCTGGAAACTGTGAAAGAGGAGTTCAAGAACGTTTCTTCCGACCGCGGCCGCATCTTCCTGATTCATGGCCAGCCGGCTGAGCGCCTCAAGATCGACTGCCAGCTGGTGCAGCCGGCTGAGATCTGGAAGTACCTCTACATCCCCACCATGGGACACGATGTCCGCTTCCTCTTCTACCTGGCCCGCAACGGATTCGACTACAAGCTCTTCACCCCGCTGGACCCCAATGCCATGAATGAGTTGGTTTCGCAGGACGAAATCGGCACGAGCGTCCTGCCCGACAGCGCCGTGCAACGCGTTTTCGGCCCGGCCGGTCAGGGGACCACCATGACCAGGCTGGAGCTGCTGTGCCAGAACGGCGATGAGTACCTGCGTGCCGTGTATCAGTCCCAGTTGAACAAATACGACCTCACCCGTATCTTCGAACCGCCTCCGGTCAACGAGGAGGACGTCCACAAGATCCTCCGCTCCGTCGTTCTGGCCACCCCGAACGCACCGAAGCTCACACACGAGATCTCCGTGCAGTACCCGGCCAAGCAGGGCAGCCGTACGGATGCGGAGATCACGATCCTCGTACCGCGTTCACAGCTCACGATGAAGGAAGTCAACAACACGAAGCTTTACAGCCTCGACGTCACCGGCGAAGTCCTGAAAGACAATCAACTCTTCGAGAACTATCGCTACCGCTTCGATTATCCCGGCACGTTGAAAGAGGACAAGGTCGCGGTCGTCATCGACCGCTTCCTCCGGCCGGCGGACTACATGGCTCGCATCCGCGTTCAGGACATCAACTCCGGCGCCGAGGCCATCGTCGAGAAGCCCATCACCGTCCCCGAGATCTTCGACACGCCGGAGCAGCAGAAGGCGAAGGAGAGCGCCAACACGGCCCTTTCCCAGCTCAAGGACGACATCGAGTCGAGCAGCACGCGGCTCCGTATCGTGCCGCTCACCGACGACCTGCTCAGCGGCATCCAGCACATCGAGACGATCGCGTACGGCGATGACATCAAGGCGGTCGAGTTCTATCTCGACGGCAAGAAGGTGATGACGAAGCGTCAGCCGCCCTACACGCTCGACCTCGATTTCGGCAACGTGCCGCAGGTGCGCCACGTCCGCGCGGTGGCGCTCGGAGCGAACGCCGAGCCGCTCACGGGCGATGAGCTGATCCTCAACACCGGCAACGACCCCTTCCGCGTCCGCATCCTCTCGCCGCGCGTGGCCTTCAAGCTCCATGGCCGTACGCGCGTGGAGATGGCCGTCAATATCCCCGAGGGGAAGAAGCTCGATCACGTCGAGCTGTTCCTCAACGATACGAAGATGGCCTCGCTGTACGGGCCGCCGTATGTACAGACAATCGAGATCCCGGCCCAGGAAGGTGTCGGCTACATCCGCGCCGTGGCCAAGCTGAAAGAGGACGCGCAGCCGCCTGTCGAGGATCTGGTGATGATCAATACCCCGCAGTTCATGGAGGAGGTCAACGTCCATCTCGTCGAACTGCCGACAACCGTGCTGCGCAACGGACATCCCATCAACGACCTCGTCGAAAATGCGTTCAAGGTAATGGACGAAGGGAAGCCGGTGAAGGTGGCCAAGTTCGAGCACCTGAACAACCTGCCGCTCTCCATCGGCCTGGCCATCGATACGTCGGCCTCCATGCAGCCGCGCATGGCCGAGGCGGAGAAGGCGGCCTCGCTCTTCTTC
>DATLWH010000833.1:0-3596 GCA_035576505.1 Thermoanaerobaculia bacterium
TGGGGAGTGGGGGGGTGGGGGATGGGAGTCGATGTCAGATCGTCCGCCGGTCTCTCTTCGGCACTCGGGAGTGCGGGGTTGGTGGTCGGAGAGAACATCCGATCAGTTTCCTCGGAAGCAGCCATCTCCGACTCCCGACTCCCGACTCCCGACTCCCGACCGTTGGCGCCGTTCTCCCACTCCCCACTCCCCACGACCCACTCCCCGTTTCTCTCCCTCATGGACTTTCGCCGGCCTCGCCCTCGGGCGTCAAACCTGGCGTGAAGTGGTATCTGCTGTCGACGATGAAGAACATCCGTTCCCATCGCGTGTGCGTGAAGAAGTGAAGGGCGACGCCGGCCAGCTCTTTGATCCTGGCCGAGGTCGGTGCGTCCTGCGGCGGCGGCGTCCCTTCGTAAGACCAATAGACCATGAAGGCGCGGCCCTTGATCATCGACCGCGGCACGGTCCCCCAGTAACGGGAATCGCTGGATCGATCGCGGTTGTCGCCCATGGCGAAGTATTGCCCCTCGGGGACGATGTACGGCCCGAACTGGTCGCGCGATCGGTACGGCTCCGGAAGCTGCGGCCGCGGAGGATAGATCGTCGGATCGACATGGATCACGTACTGCTCCGGCATTGGCCTGCCGTTGATCGAAACGATCTTGTCGTGGATCTCCACCGAGTCGCCAGGCAGGCCGATCACGCGCTTCACGAAATCGGTATCGGGCTGCAGCGGGTAGCGGAAGACGATGATGTCGCCGCGCCGGATCTCGCGCAGCGGCAGCAGCGGACCGAGGGACGTGCCTGGTCCATAGATGAATTTGTTGACGATGATGTGATCGCCGACTTTCAGGTTGTCTTCCATCGATCCCGTCGGGATCTTGAAAGCCTGAAAGGCGAAGATTCGGGCAAAGTTGACGAAGATGACGGCGATCAGGAGCGCTTCGTAGTACTCGCGGATCGTCGATTTCTTTATGGTTTCATCGACGGCCATTCGGCGGGGGTGTTCCCTTCAGGTCGTCCGCGATCAAGGCGGCGGCGAATGATTGTACGACAGCGGGTGGGGCGGAGACCGTGTTTCCGTTGCGGGCATAGCGGTTTGCGGGGAGGGTTGGGTCCGCTGTGATGATGGTTGGTGGGGTGCCGGGTCGCCTGGTTCCTGGGTTGCTGGGTTGCTGGGTTGCAGGGTTTTCGACGATGTAAGTGCGCGCGGTGTCGATCCAGGCCACCTTTGCGATCTCCGCCCAGAAGGCTTCGCTGACCGCCGGGGCGATGGCGAGGGCCACCCTGGCGTTGCGCATGAGCGCGGCGCGCGCATCGCTCCAGGCGAAGGGGTTGCGGTCGAGCCAGACCACAAGAGGCAACCGCTCGTTGTAGCGCATGGCCGAGGGCCTCATCACCAGTACGCCGCCGATCGGCTCCATGGAGACATCGAGACGCGCCGAAGGGGCAACCTCTTCCTCTCTCTTCTTTCCCTCGTACGTCATCGACAGCACCCGCTGCGAGGCATCGGGAGACTCGACGACGACGGCGTACCGAACCGCCTGCGGCTCCCAGGCGAGCGCGTCGATCTGCGACTGGGGAAAGTCGACTGATAGCTGCGCCGCTGTCGGGATATGCACCGTGCGCACGATGCTCCCTGCCGGCGTGTGCAGGATATAGCTCACCTTATTGCCCCGTGGTGCCCACTGCGCATTCACCTCATCGGCCGGATCCTCGGGGATCCAGTGGATGTCGCTGCCGTCGACGGATACGAGACCGACGTCGAAGTTGTCCTTCCGTTTTGCGGAGAAAACGATCTCCTTCCGCTCGAGCGAGACGTCGTACGAGTCGATCGCCTCGAACGCCGGGGTCAGCGGTTTGCTGCCGTTCAGAATGCGATTTCCCTCCACGCGAATCGAGGGGGCCTGCGCCCGCGCCGCGCACTTGAAGGTCGCGCAATAGTCGCCGACCACCGCCGCGGCCGGCACCGTTTCCCACCCCTTCGGCAGAGGCAGTGAGGTAGTGGCGCAGCCTCCCAGAATCAACAGCCCCAGCCATGACATCCGACGCATGCCGCGCATTCTAGCATGCGCTCCTAACTCATTGATTTATAAGCACAAACGGCTGTCAACGATTGGCCACGATATTGCTCAATAACTAAGCGATTACGAATGAGGAGAAACGGGATCATGGATCTCAAAAATCAGCTGATTAGTCGGGTACACACCAGAAACGCGGCGGTTGGAAGGCCACGCTGGCCTCACTGGCGGTTCACGGTGGCATTATCGGATTCATCGTCTTCATGTCCATGCATGTTACGCAGAGAGTCGCCGCCGAAGACAAGCCGGTGCTGACTTACCTGTCCTCGAAGGCCGCTCCTCCCCCGCCTCCGCCTCCACCCCCGCCGCCCGCGGCCTCGCATGCGGCCTCCACCCCGAAAATCGTGAAACCGGTCCAGGTACCGCAGCAGACGTTCGTGCAGCCGCGGGAGATCCCGAAGGAAGTTCCGAAGGTCGAGATCCCCACACCCACCAAGGTGGCCGAGGTCGATACGACGCCCGCGCAGCCATCGAATGATCCACCGGGAGCGCAGGAAGGAGGAGTCGCTGGTGGCGTGCCGGGAGGTGTCGTCGGTGGTCAGGAAGGTGGCACGGTCGGCGGTGTCGTCGGCGGCCAGATCGGCGGCGTTCTCGGCGGCGAGAAGGGCGGAGTTGTCGGTGGCACCGTCGGCGGAAGCGGAGACAGCACGGCAGCGCCGGCAGCGCCTGATCCGTCGGAGGGACCGCTACGTGTCGGTGGCGAGGTCAAAGCGCCCGTGGCGATCAACCGTTCCAAGCCTGACTACACGGATGCAGCCCGGAAAGGCCACATCAGCGGCGTCGTCATCGTCGAGACCATCGTCAATAAACAAGGAGAAGTCGAGCAGGTGAAGGTGCTCAAGGGCCTGCCCCTCGGCCTCAGCGAACAGGCCGTCGAAGCAGTCAAGAAATGGCGGTTTCAGCCCGGCACGCTCAACGGACAGCCGGTAGAAGTCATCTTCACACTGACCGTGAACTTCACGTTGCAGTAGGCACGGGAGCGTTGGTTGCCACAAGCTCAGGCAACAGCGTAGCGTGCACGGTGGATCGGTCACCGTGCACGCTCCCTACGCTTCCCTATTCCCCTGCCCGGGTGGGCTGTGGCACGCCCGCCTTCTTGCGCGAGATCGCCTTTGCCTGCAGGAAGAGGCCGAGGTAATCGCGGCCACCGGCCTTCGAATCGGTCCCGGACATGTTGAAGCCGCCGAAGGGATGAACACCCACCAGCGCGCCGGTGCACTTGCGGTTGAGATAGAGATTGCCGACGAAGAACTCCTCGCGTGCGCGGTCGAGCTTCGACTCGTCGTCGGTGAAGACCGCGCCGGTGAGTCCGTATTGCGTGTTGTTCGCGATGCGCAGAGCGTCGTCGAAGTCTTTGGCCCGGCTCACGGCCAACACCGGCCCGAAGATTTCCTCCTGAGAGATCGTTCCATCCGGCGCCACGTCGCCGATCACCGTCGGCTCGATGAAGAAACCCTCGGCATCGCGCACTTCGCCGCCGGCCAGGAGCGTTCCTCCCTCGGCCTTCCCCTTTTCGATGAACTCCTTGATCTT